>CAYWNJ010000261.1:0-4128 GCA_964459535.1 uncultured Rhodobacterales bacterium | reverse complement strand
AAACCTTCAAGCACCGGGTGATCGCTCTCAAAGACAATATCATTCCATCCCATATGCGGGATCTTTAGGGCGTTGTCCTGAGGGACGATGTGAACCACTTCGCCATCAATCCAGCCCAGCCCCGGTGTGTCCACATATTCTCGGCCCAAGCGCGCCATTAACTGCATACCCACGCAAATGCCCAGAAAGGGCACGCCGCGCGTTTCCACCGCTTCGATCAACGCGTCATAGGTGCCAGAGCGGCGCAGCGCTGTCATGCAGGCCGGAAAGGCACCGTCGCCGGGCAGCACAATCCGTTCAGCGCGGGCCACAATATCCGCCTCAGAGGTTACAATAACCTGGCCGCTCTTGGTTTCCAGCGCCATACGCTCGAACGCTTTTGCTGCTGAATGTAGGTTCCCGCTGTCATAGTCGATGAGGGCGGTATATCCGCTCATAACGCACCTTTGGTCGAGGGTATCGCGTCCTGCTTTCGCGGATCAATCTCAACCGCTTGCCGCAAAGCGCGGGCTACGGCCTTAAAGGCCGCCTCGGCGATGTGATGGCTGTTCAACCCGTGCAAGAGATCAACATGCAGCGTGATCCCGCCATGGGTACTGAAGGCTTGGAAAAACTCGCGCACAAGCTCGGTATCGAACGTGCCGATTTTGGCTGTGGGCATGTCGAGCTGCCAAACCAGGTAGGGACGGCCCGAAAGGTCAAGTGCCGCACGCACCAGCGCATCGTCCATCGGCAGCAGACAGGAACCATATCGCAGAATGCCGCGCTTGTCCCCTAAGGCGGCGTTCAGCGCTTGGCCCAGGGCAATTCCGACATCTTCGACGGTGTGATGATCGTCAATATGAAGGTCTCCCGTCGCCCTTATCTCCAAGTCGATCAGAGCATGGCGTGCGAGTTGATCGAGCATGTGGTCGAAAAACCCAACGCCGGTTTGATTGTCATAGCTGCCGGTTCCATCAAGGTTTAGTGCAATGGAAATATCGGTCTCAGCAGTGGTTCTGGTTACGCTGGCCTTTCGCATCACGCCCTCCATTGTCGCCGCACCCACGTTTATAGGCGCGCGCCGCGAAGGCCAAGGCGATCTGAATGGTCCGTGCAATAAGCGGCGATTGAGTCATTTTCGTCACAATGAACCTGCTTGGTTTCGCTGCATTTTGCGCCGGTGAAAAAGAGGCTAGCTCTTGATTCGCATATCCGATACACTCTTGCTTATATGGCTTAAGCCCTGCGGCAAAAAACAGCAGGGCAGGTTGAGGAATAGCAGCGCGAACAAAAAAAATAACGCGTTGAATAAAGAGCGGTGGTGTTATGAATCCGATCGAATATGTCGTTCGCGACAGCACGGGTGCATTGCAGCGTGGAGCCATCTCTGGCGACACGTATACCGAGACGCTTACGGTCAGCTCTGGGCAGCAGGTCTCGCTCAATTTGCGCCAGGCCGATTTGCGCAGCCATAGCCGGACTGGTGATGATCTGAGCATATTTTTGGTTGATGGCCGCGTTATCGTCATCGAGAATTACTTTGACACCGCAGGCGTTCCCAACCAGCTTTTCCTATCGGCGGATGGTTATCTGAATGAGGTCAAATACCTCGATCCGCGTCAGGGTGAGCTGATGGCGCAGTTTGGCGCGACCGAGCAATGGGGCCATTGGGAGGCTTCTGACGATTTGATTTTTCTCGATCATGTCGAGGTCGCGTCTCTTACACCCGCCGAGGATGATAATGTTCCGGGTATCGAGATTGCCTCGGAACAGGGCGAGGAAGTTTCGATGCTGGCCGCCGCTGTGCTTGCGGGTGGGGGCGGCCTCTTTACACCAGCTGCGGGTGCGGCGCTGTTTGGCACAACTGCATTGGATGGCAATGGGATCACCGCACCAGGTGTTGATGCGGCGCCAACCATCGACAATGCAACGGAGAGCGTTGTGGTCGGGGGCGATGATCCTGCGGCGCATCGTTTCACTCTGTCAGGGGCCGGCGCGCCGGGCGAGACCGTCTCGGTCACGGTTGGCACTCAGGTTCAGCAGGTCCAGATCGCAGCAGATGGAACATGGGCGGCGACGTTCGAGGGCGACTCGCTGCCGAGCGAGGGCGCGCATGACGTCTCGGTCGTCATCACCCATGGCGATGGGACGCAGACCACGCTCAGCGGCCCGACGGTTTCGGTTGATACCACACCGCCGGATCTTGCCATAACGGGCGGCACGGGCAGTGCGGGCGACGTTGTTGGCTTGCCGGGCATCGAGACGGGCGTGCAGCTTACCGGGACGGGCGAGCCGGGTGCTCAGGTGGATGTGACAGTGCAAGATGTCACCCGTGTGGCGACCGTTGGCACGGATGGCACATGGTCGGTGAGCTTTCATCCCGGCACCATTCGCTCGGGCGAGTATACCTCGTCCGTGTCGGTCGTCTCGCGCGATGCGGCGGGCAATACGACCACGCTTAGCGATACATTGGTAGTGGATACGGTGGATGACGTCACCATCGCCACGACGATTGTTGAAACCGATGGCGTGATAAACGCAGCAGAGCTTGCGGACGGCGTGACGATAAGCGGAACAGCCAAAGCTGGGGCGTCGGTCGTGGTGAGCATTGGCTCGGCGGTGACAACTGTGGCAGCAGGTGCCGATGGGCAGTGGATTGCAGATTTTGTCTCATGGGAGATCCCAACCGGCACCTATGACGCGACGGTGACCGCAGTCGCGACCGACACGAACGGCACCAGCACCAGCGCCACGGGAACGGTGCGCGTGGATACGGCGGTTAACCCGCTTTCCTACACCGCCTTGCCCGGCGGCGCGGATGGTGTCGTAAGCGCTGCCGAGGTTGCAGCAGGTATTACAGTCGTTGGGACGGTTGAGCCAGGCTCTGACGTTTCAGTCTCGCTCGGCGCTATGACAGTGATGGCCGAGGTAGCCGCGGACGGGACCTGGAGCGCAACCTTTACCGAGGATCAAATTGCAGATGGCACCTATACGGCGGCGCTGACGGCAACCGCAACTGATCCGGCAGGCAACACGCAGGGCATCACCCATGACGTGAGTTTTGACACTTATGCCGGAATGCTAACGATCAGCTCTGACCCGATCGCAGGCGACGACATCGTAACCGGCGCAGAGGCCCGAGATGGTATCATCCTCTCTGGCACGGCAGATCCTGGCGCGACGGTTGCGGTCTCTTTGGCCGGGGTTACGCGGACGGCCCTCGCGAATGATGCGGGTGTTTGGCAAGCGGTTTACTCGGACGCGGAAATTCCGCACGGCGTTTACACAGCCGACATTAGCGCCAGCATCACCGATGATGCAGGCAACACGCTCACGCGGACCGATAGCGTGCAGGTTGATACGCGGGTCGAGAATTTCACAACGGCGACGGGGACGATTGAGGGCGATAATCTGATTTCCAATGCCGAGCTTTCGGACGGCGTGCGCGTCACCGGCACTGTTGAACCCGGCGCGCGCGTCAGCGTAACAATTGGCGATGCCACTGTTCTGGCGACTGTAGACCAAGATGGCCAATGGACGGCGACGTTCGCTGCTGACCAATTCTCGGGCGGGGAATATAGCGCTGATGTCGTTGCCACGGCCACAGATGTGCTGGGCAATGTCGCAACGATTAGCGAAACCGTGCAGATTGATACGGTCGTGAACGCACTTACACAAAACGGTTCGATTGAGTCCGACAACGTCGTGAACGCATATGAGGCGCAAGACGGCATCAGCCTTTCGGGTCAGGTGGAGGCAGGCTCGACGGTCCTCGTCAGCTTCAACGGGCAGCCCTACGCCGCGACAGTTGACGCAATGGGGAACTGGGCACTTGATATCCCTGCCGACGGGGTAGCGTCCGGCTCTTATGACGCGCCGCTCCGGGTGACCGCGACGGATGCGGCGGGCAACACCGCGCATATCGACAGCACGGTGCGCGTTGATACCGAAGCGCCCGATGGCCCTGTTCTTGCCAGCTACACACGCACCAGCGGCGGTATCCGCGGGATTACGACCGAGGCAACCGATGCCGATTTGACTGTAACAAGCCTCAACACCGATGGGTCAACCAGTGAGATCGCCATCGGCGCGCAATCTGTCACGCGATTTGGAGAGACCAATCTGGAGTTTGACACCGAAATTTCG
>CAYWNJ010000260.1:0-4135 GCA_964459535.1 uncultured Rhodobacterales bacterium | reverse complement strand
CGCCGCCCCGTGGGGGCGGAACGGCGCGGCGCAACAGCGCCTGTTGCGCGGGAGATATGTTCGGGGCGATGCGCCTCAGGTTTAAGGTCGGGCGCTTTAATTCTGCGCGATTTATGGCAGCAACCATGGCGCGACACCCGAGCGAGGCACCAAGCTTAGCCCAAAAGCCGACCCGGGGGGCGGTCTGGCTTTCGCCCGGCGGCCTGCGGCCTTGACTCCGGGCCGGGTGCTTTGTGGCAATTTCTGCTTCCGGCCAATTGTATCTCAGGTTCAAACCGAAACGCTATAGGGTCCAACCTTAAACCCTAGACCGCCTACGGTAATTCGAATTGCCCGCCCCGTCGGAGCGGAGCGATGCAGCGCAGCGGGGCCCGTTGCACGGGAGATATACCCAAGACGGGATGATCTAAGTTTAAGGTCACACGCTTTGGCGTCTTCCTAGGTCAGCACGGTCTCGCGAGCGGCGACATGCTTTATGCAGCGTGACATAACAGAGCGGTTTCATAGGGCGATAGATTCCGCCGCGCATATTCCCCATAGCTGTGTGAGATGCCTTGTAACTCAGGGCGTAGCGAAAAAAGCGCGCTGCGATCTTCGCTTGAAAGCAACGATAGATCAGCATTGGCGGGATGGAAGCTCTCTGTTTCCAAACCATTTGCCCAGATCACCTCGTGCCGGGGAAGAAGCAGATGGATATAGGTCAGCTCCCGCGCCGCCATATCTATCGTTACGCTGCTTCCATTCACGAGGTCTTTGGCCGCGACCAAAACTTCGGGCACGTTAAACAACTCCTGCGCGCGGGGCCCACGCATCAAAACCCGGTGCTCGGGGGAGACCAGCAAAGACGCCTCTGGCCTGTCTGTGTCCAAGGCACTCGCATGAATGCGCACGGGGCGCAGGTGCGGCATTGCAAAAAGACGCGCCCCGCTGATCCGTCGCTGGCCAATCCATTCTATGGGTTGAGCGCCACTATCTTTGGTGCTGACTAAATCACCAGGCCGCAATGTTTCGACGGGGCGCGCGCCCTGGGGCGACGCAATCAATGTCCCCGGCGTAAAGCAGATCACACCCGTCTCATTGGATATCTCTGGCTTTCGTTTTGGCGCTAGCGTGTGATGGATCACCCACAAATCACAGTGTTTGGGTGGGATCTCGTCATAGAACACCAGCAAAGGCGCGCGCCCCTGCACTGCTTCAATCAGAGTGACCAAAAAGCATTCAGTACCGTTGGTCACCACAAAGCTCTGGTCCGGCAATGCGTGCGGCGCACTCGTGTCAAGATCATCAACCTTAAACACATCGTCGAAGATGCCATCACTGCGTCGCAGCTTGCGTCCAATACGCGTGCGCAGATCATCCTCTCCAACGGCGGCGCCAAGGCGCCAGACATCTGGCGGGCCATCCATGCGCATAAGCGGGCCGTTCCAAGACCAAACCACACCGCGATCTAAACTGTGAAGAGCCGCATCTTTTATGCCATCAACCTCGGTCTGCGACCACGGGATGACAAACGTGCCACGAAAGCCCGTTTTCATAACCTAACAACCTGCCTCTGTTTATTTTTTTTGCCACTTTAGCAAAAAATAACAGTTCAGGGAAGATTGGAATTTAGAGCGCCCGACCTTAAACCTGAGACATCCACGAAAGTTCGGTAGCGCCGCCCGTCAAACCGCAGGTTTGCCTCCGGCAAAACGAGGGTGGAACGGCGCGGTGCAACAGTGCCTGTTGTGCGGGAGATAAATTCGAGGCAAGACGGCCCAGGGTTAAGGTCGGGCGCTCTAATTGCTGTTCCGCACGCTGAACGCTTCGACCCACTCTCTAGCATCTGGCTTGTGATCCCGCCGCGGGGCAGGTTCAGCTTACCGGCTCACTTGGCTCGACTGGATCAGGCACGCGCAGTTCAAAATTGTCAATCGCGATGCTTTCATTTTCATAGCGCTCGTTCGCAACAACGCCAAAGCCCATTCTCACCTCGCTGCCCGGATCATCAACAATAATCTGAACTCTATGGGTAGATTCGCCATATGCTTCATGGCTGTTGAAACCGCCAAGATTGCCACTTGCAACCAATTCAACGGTGACGCCGACGTCTGAAACATCGTGGAATGTCCAATCAGTCATGTTTTGACCGCCAAATGAAAACCCCCTCGAATCAGGAAAATCACCAACGCTCGCCCGGGCAACTTCGATACCGTTGACATAGAGAACGGCACCCTCCTCTACGCCATAGCCATCGGAATTATCAAGAGTGTCAAAGGCATGAAGGTCGAATTCAAACTTCGCATGTCCTGTATTTTCAGGAATATCGAACGTATTATGTACCAGCTCCCGACCATCGGAACGACCTACCGGCCCAAGCACCAGCCCAAAGCCGTTTACCTCTCGCGTCGGCGCATTCGCCCAGCCATCCGGCCCGTTGCTAAAGTCAGAAGCGTTCACAACATTTCGGAAATAGGAATTTCCGGTCGAATAATGAAGATTTGACAGCGCTGAGGCAATATTCCCGGTTGCCCCATCCACCCCATCACTGACTGATACAACCGCAGCCCCGCCGAGGCCAATCGCAGCCGCTGTCAACACAACCCAATCGGTGGTGACTGCACCGCTTTCACTTTTCAAAAAAGATAGCATTTTATGACTTCCTAATCCACAGCCCCGCAGTCTCTATCGAGGTTAAAAGTGGTCAAAATTTGGCCGAGATAGGGCAAATCGTCGTTTTTTACATCTGGAGATTGATATTTTTCAAAAACCGGCCCCGGAAAAGGCCAAGCTGACTTCTGGAAGCATAAATACTCTACAAGAGCACCCGCATCAGCCGCACTTTGAGTAACCGCATGCGGAACAGGTCATACAGCCTTCAATCATCTGAACCGTCTGCTCACCGCAGGCGCTACACGTCGCGCCACCCCGCGCGCCAAGCTCAAAAATTTCTGCCTTCGGATCAGACTTAAGCCCAGCCCCCTCAGCGGCGATAAATCCGATAGAGATCATATGCTGCTCAATAACACCACCAATCGCAGCCAGCATCGACGGGATATATTTGCCGTGCATCCACGCCCCCCCGCGCGGGTCAAACACGGCCTTCAGCTCTTCCACGACAAAGCTGACATCCCCGCCCCGCCGGAAAACGGCCGATATCATGCGCGTCAGGGCCACCGTCCAAGCAAAATGCTCCATATTTTTGGAGTTAATGAACACCTCAAAGGGGCGCCGATGCCCCCCGATCACCAAATCATTTACGGTGATATAAAGCGCATGTGCGCTATCAGGCCATTTCAGCTTGTATGTGCTACCTTCAAGCGCCTCGGGACGATCCAGCGGCTCGGACATATAGATGACGTCCGCGCCATTGTCAGCCTGCGGGGCCGCATCGCTGCGCTCACTAACGCTCAGCACAGAGCCGGTTACCGCATTCGGACGATAGGTCGTACACCCTTTGCAGCCCTGATCCCAGGCTTGCATGTAGACGTCTCTGAAAGCTTCAAAAGAGATATCCTCCGGGCAGTTAATCGTCTTGGAAATCGAGCTGTCAATCCAGCGCTGCGCTGCGGCCTGCATTCGCACATGGTCGCTGGGTGAGAGATCTTGCGCAGTAACAAAATGCGCCGGATAGGGCGCATCGCCGTGCACGTCACGCCAAAGCTTCACAGCATAATCCATGACTTCTTCTTCGCGCCGGGTGCCATCATTTTGCAGCACTTTGCGCGTGTAGCTATGCGCAAAGACGGGCTCTATCCCCGAGCTGACATTTCCTGCATAAAGACTAATGGTCCCGGTCGGCGCGATAGAGGTCAAAAGCGCGTTGCGAATGCCATGCTCCTGAACAGCGGCCCGCACATCTACATCCATACCCTGCATGGTGCCAGAGGCAAGATACGCCTCGGCGTCAAACAGCGGGAACGCGCCTTTCTCCGCTGCCAATTTCGCTGAGCTTAGATACGCGGCGCGGGCGATCGCGTGCAACCAGTCCGAGGTTTGACGCGCCGCCTCCTCAGAACCATAGCGCTGCCCGATCATCATCAGCGCATCGGCAAGCCCGGTCACCACGCCCTGTTCCATAATCGGACTGAGTTCGTTTTTATAATGGCGCTCCTGGCCTTCCGGATCCGTCGCTGCGTTGATGTAGGTCTCCTGG
>CAYWNJ010000259.1:0-4150 GCA_964459535.1 uncultured Rhodobacterales bacterium | reverse complement strand
GCTGAGCATCGCCCCATCGAGCCAAACCGCCCCCCCTTGGCTCTTGCCCATTTTGCGGCCGTCCGAGGTGGTCAGCAGCGGCGTGGTCAGACCGTAAATCTCGGTCTCAAGCACCCGGCGGGTCAAGTCAATCCCATTGACGATGTTGCCCCATTGGTCCGAGCCTCCCATCTGCAACAAACAGCCATAACGCCGATTAAGCTCAAGAAAATCATAGGCTTGAAGGATCATATAGTTGAACTCTAGGAACGAGAGCGATTGTTCGCGGTCCAGCCGGCTTTTGACGCTTTCAAAGCTCAGCATCCGGTTGACCGAAAAGTGTCGGCCAATATCGCGCAGAAAATCAAGATAGTTCAGCGCATCCAGCCATTCCGCATTGTTGAGCATCAAGGCATCTGTCGGACCGCTACCATAGCTCAGATACTTGGCAAATACCCGCTGCATCCCGTCGATATTTTCCGCGATCTGCGCAGGGCTAAGCAGCGGGCGCTCATCGGCGCGAAAGGACGGATCGCCCACCTTGGTCGTCCCGCCGCCCATCAGCGTGATCGGTTTATGGCCGGTCTTTTGTAGCCAGCGCAGGACCATAATATTCATCAAATGCCCAACATGGAGCGATTGGGCCGTCGCATCATAGCCAATATAGGCCGCAACGGGCGTGCTCGCGCTCAGCGCCTCATCCAAGCCCGCCAAATCCGTGCAATCAGCGACAAAGCCGCGCGCGTGCATGATGTTTAAAAACTCGGACCGGATCGTTGATAGCATGGCGGAGCACTCCTTGGCGCGGGCGATCTGCCTCTCTATAAAAGCCGAAACAGTGAAGGAAAAGAGCATGAAGCGGGTCAGGCAGGATGGCGTTCGAATTCGTGCCTTGGGGGCGATGAGCGGCACCTCGCTCGACGGTGTCGATGCAGCGGTGATCGAGACCGACGGGCGCCAGATTTTCAGCCTCGCAGAAAGTCGCTATCGCCCCTACGCACCGGCTGAGCGCACCGTACTGTCCGCCGCCTTGGGATGTTGGACCGGGGCACCAGTTGAGGCCGCCGCCGCCGTGGTCCAAGCCGCGCATCTGGAGGTGTTGCAAGGCTTTGATGACATCCAGCTTGTCGGCTTTCATGGCCAAACCCTCGCCCATGCGCCGCGCGCGCAAGGCACGTTGCAGGTCGGCGACGGCGCGGCGCTGGCCGAGGCGTTGGACCTGCCTGTTGTCTGGGATTTCCGCAGCGCGGATGTCGCCCTGGGCGGAGAGGGTGCCCCCCTCGCGCCCTTCTATCACTGGGCCTGCGCTCGGTATCTGGAGCGCGACGCCCCGCTTGCCTTTCTGAACCTCGGGGGGGTGGGTAACTTGACTTGGGTTGATCCGCGCGCTGAGACGCCCGAGCAGGCGGGCGCCTTGCTGGCCTTTGACACCGGGCCCGCGAATGCCCCGCTCAATGATCTGCTGACGCGGCGCTGTGGGCAACCCTATGACGCAGAGGGCCAATTGGCCCGCTCTGGCCGCGTGGCGCAGGGGGCGCTGGAGCTGTTTCTTGCCGAGCCCTATTTTTCACGAATTCCGCCCAAATCGCTTGATCGGAATGACTTCCCAACAATGCTTGGCCTTGTGGATGAGCTGAGCGATGCCGACGCCGCCGCGACCTTGACCGCGATGACCGCTGCGGCTGTCGCAGGAGCAATGGCGCATTGTCCGACCCCGCCCCAGGAGGTGCTCGTGACCGGCGGCGGGCGCAAGAACCCGGTGATGATGCAAATGCTGCAAGCGGGTCTCGACTGCCCGGCCCGGCCCGTTGAAGAGGTTGGCCTGGACGGCGATATGCTCGAGGCCCAGGCCTTTGCCTATCTCGCGGTTCGGGTCGCGCGGGGCCTGCCAACCTCCTGCCCTTGGACAACCGGCGTGCGCGCGGCGGTGGCAGGCGGAACGCTTAGCTGGCCTGTGACCGCGTAAGCTGGCACGTATAGGCCCGGTTAAAGTTGACATAGCCGGGAGAGACCGACTTTAGATCCTCCTTCAAAAGCGTATGCAAACGCGGGAGCGCGTGGAAGGGCACGGCGGGAAAGGCGTGATGCTCGGCGTGAAAGGGCATATTCCACGCCAAAAAGCGAACCACGCGCCCGGTCAGCGTGGTCCGCGAGTTCTCAAGCATATTCGCAACCGGCGGGCACAGCCCATGCTCGGCCAGAAGATAGGCGCGCAGGGCGGGTTGCCCCAGCAACATGGGCAGCACCCAAAGCCAAAGCGCCATGGGTGAAAGCACAAGGCTCGCCGCGACGAGAGCATAGAGCAACAGGATCACCCGCGCCTCCCGCCGCATCGCGTGGTGCTGCCGGGCGGGCAGATAGGGCGCGTCCAGTCTACCAAAGGCATTTTGGAACAGCGTGCGCAGGCTCCCGCTCCAATATCCCCAGCCGGACAGGTAGATAAGATACGCGCTCCAGGTTTGGGGCCGTCCTTGTCCTGCAAGTTCAGGATCGCGGGCCGGGTCATTGGTAAACTTGTGATGGGCAAAGTGAAAATAGCGAAACCAGGTAAAGGGCAGCATCAGCACCGGCGCCAACGCATGTCCAACCGCGCGATTGAGCGCCCGTGCCGCAAAGGGCGTCTCATGGGTGCATTCATGGCTGAGCGTGAACAAAAAGACCAACGCGATACCATGCGGCAGCATCAATATCGGCCAAAATGGAACCTGCAAAGCAATCGCCGTGCCCGTCAGCGCGATCAGGCCGAGATGCGCCGCGAGGTGGCGCAAACCTTTTGCATTCGAGCGTTCGGTCAGAGCGGTCTTTACCTCAGGCGGCAAAGCGGCAAGAGCTTGGACATGGGTGCGCATAGCCTCATTTGGTGGGCTTTGGCGCGCTATTTGTCAAACCCCTACCCTGCGATCATCTCTTCAACGGCCAGGTTGAACCGGTTTAACGCGCCTTCAAAACGGCCAAAGAGATGGCTGGGATTGCCGCGTGAGGCAAAACCCGCCTGAATTTCCTCGGCAAGCTCAAAATCCTCCATCAGCGTCACATGGGTAATTTGATGGTTCTTTTCCCAATGCGCGGTCTGCGCGTCCGTCTCGGGGGTCTCTTTGGGCACCAAAGTCGCCAGCCGCATCTTGGTCAGCCCCTCGCTGACCGGTTCGGAATTGATCCAGACGATGTGGTCTTGCTGAACCAAAAATTGCACATTGGGCATCAGCGAATAGAGGATATTTGCATCGCGCCGGATCTGCCAAGTGCTCTCGTCTACAGCGCGCAGATCTGTCATCGTGCTGCGCGGCAAGACCGAGCGGAGATGCGGGCCAAATTGGCGATAGGTCGAGAGGTTGTCCGGGAAATAGGGCGCAATCGTGTTTTTATGTGCGACGCGAAAATGATAGGCTTCGATCCCGCCTTCGACCAGCGTTTTCCAATTTGCCGCGATCTCAATCTCTTCGCTGACCGCAACGCGGTGATCAGCAAGTCCGAGCCAAGCGAAATCCGCGCCAATCCCCGCAAGCCATGTGTCGATGTCTGGCATCTCGCTCGTCTCGGGATTGGCGATCACCCAGATAAAGCCATGCGCCTCAGCCACCGGCAAGCGGCGCAGGCCGCGCTCCGCCCTTTGCAGGTCAGGAAACCCTTGCGCCTCTTGCGGCACAGCACGCAGCGCGCCGGTATTGGTCCAGCTCCAGCCGTGATAGGGGCAGGTAAAAACCCGCTTGCACCCAGAGTGGTCCCGCTCAAGCCGGGCGCCGCGATGGCGGCACACATTCAAAAACGCTTGCACTTGTCCCTCTGCATCGCGCGTCAGCAATAGCGGCAGACCCATAAATTCGCGCGCGATAAAGGCGTTCTCCCCGGCAAGCTCGGTACTATGCGCTGCCACGACAGGCTTGCGGCGAAAGATCATCGCATGTTCGCGCTCAAACCGCTCGGGGCTGGCATAGCGCGCAATTGGCGAATGGGCGACAGACAGGTCAAGATAGGCTGACTTCTGTTCAGCCAAACCAATAATCTCTTTGATCAGTCCAAGCTCGGTCTCTCGGTCCATCCCTCACCTCCAGATGACATAACTTTGTCACCAAGATACTTGACGACCGGTAAGTGATCAATCCGTCACTATAGCGCTTCGGTTTGAACCTGAGGCATAATTGGCCTTGAGCGGACTTGCCACAGCGCACAG
>CAYWNJ010000258.1:244-4178 GCA_964459535.1 uncultured Rhodobacterales bacterium | reverse complement strand
GGCGACTCGATGATCCAGGCGGGGATTAATGATGGCGATGTCGTTGTCATTCAAGAGACTTCTGTCGCAGAAAACGGCGATATCGTTGTCGCCCTCATCGAAGATCACGAGGCCACGTTGAAGCGCTATACCCGGCGAGGTCAGACCATCGCTCTGGAAGCCGCCAACCCCGCCTATGAAACGCGGGTTTTGCGGGATGATATGGTGAAGGTGCAGGGCAAGCTTGTCGGCCTCATTCGCACATACTAGAGCGTGTGGTCGTTAATCGCTTCTATTTGAGCTTAGCTTTAAGCGTCCGTCCAGATCAGGCGGATGCGTGTACTTTGCATGCACACCGGGCGGGCTGAGCCCGATGGCTCCAACAGGCGCGAGGCCCAGGCTCGTTTCATCCGGTATCGCTAAAGCGTCCAACCTTAAGCCTAAGGCAGTCCGCAGCCGTTCTGATAGCGCTGTTCCGAAGGATGCGAAATCGCGCCGCCCCGTGGGGCGAAACGGCACGGCGCAACAGTACCTGTTGCGTGGGAGAGACGTTCGGAGCAAGATGCCTTGAGTTTAAGGTTGGACGCTTTCGCGCAAAATATTAGAGATCTGGTGTCTGCCCAATTTGAATGGATCATGTTTCAGATGTAACAAGATAGGCCCTAAAATCAGCCTGTCTCATCCACTATTGGTCTTTGCCCAGCATGTGGTTCATTGAAATGGCTGGCTGGTCACATCCGGCTTCGCCCACGATCCTAGCTGGAATCCCTGCGACCGTCTTGCAAGCTGGCACCTCTTGCAAAACCACGGAGCCCGCTGCGATGCGGCTGCAATCACCTATGCGAATATTACCCAGCACTTTCGCACCCGCCCCGATCAACACGCCATTCCCGATTTTAGGGTGGCGATCTTCCTCTTCCTTGCCGGTCCCGCCAAGGGTTACGGAATGGAGCATTGATACATTGTCGCCCACCGCCGCCGTCTCTCCGATAACGATGGAATGGGCATGGTCGATCATGATCCCTCTGCCGATACGCGCGGCCGGGTGGATATCCACGCCAAAAATCTCGGAAACGCGCATCTGAAAGAAATACGCCAAGTCCCGCTGCCCGGCGCGCCAAAGAAAGTGGGCGACGCGATACGCCTGCACCGCCTGATAGCCCTTGAAAAAGAGAATGGGCTGCAAGAGCCGGTGGCAGGCCGGATCCCGCTCGTAAACCGCGACGAGATCGGCGCGGGCCGCCGCGACAAGGTCAGGCTCGTCCGCGTAAGCCTGTTCGACAATCTCACGCACAACCACCATCGACATCTCGTTCGAAGCCAGTTTCGCCGCAATCCGATAGCTCAACGCTTTGTCCAAAGACTTGTGATGCAGAATACACGCATGCACAAACCCACCAATCAAGGGCTCCTTTTGGATCGCAACCCGTGCCTCGTCTTCGATCTGACGCCAAACCGGATCTACGGCGGTGACTTTGCTTTCGGGGTAGGCCATGGTCGGTCCTCCTTTGTGCGCTATCCTAGCCAATATAGGATCTCTTGGCCAAACATTAACCTGTGATGAGGGCCATTTTTGATCAGAATATGTAGCGCTGCCGACATGCGGCCCGGCGGATGCTAACGCCCTTCGAAGTTGGCTTTGCGCTTTTCGGTAAAGGCCAGCACACCCTCTTTAAAGTCGCGCGACGCACCGCATTTGCCTTGCTCAGCGGCCTCGAACGCCAATTGCTCTTCGTAGCTTTGCGCCCATGTGCCACGGATCGCGCGTTTGATCGCCTTGTAAGCCAAGGTCGGCCCTGCGGCGAGCTGCGCGGCACGCGCGCGCCAATGGGCGTCGAACTCGGCATCTTCTATCGCGGCCCAGATCAGCCCCCAATCATCGGCTTGGCGCGCCGTGATCTTATCCGCAAAAAGCGCCGCCCCCATCGCCTTTGCCATCCCCATCATACGCGGCATCAGATAGGTGCCGCCCGCATCTGGCATCAGCCCAATGCGCGCAAAGGCTTGGAGGAAATAAGCGCGCTCTGTCGCAATGACGATATCACAGCTTAGCGCAATATTCGCCCCTGCTCCCGCTGCAACGCCGTTTACCGCGGCAAGCGTTGGCACGCGGCAATTCACGATCGCTTCCAGCATGGGCGTATATTCATCCCGCAACGTGCGTTCGAGATCTGCGGTCCCGCTTTGCCGATCCCCCAGATCCTGACCCGAGCAAAAGGCGCGCTCGCCCGCGCCGGTCAGCACGACGCATTTCCCCTCGCGCTCGCCCTTGCGCACCGCTTCGCCGATCTCGGCGCGCATTTGCGCAGTCAAGGCGTTCATAACATCCGGCCGGTTTAGAGTGATCAGCGCCACGCCCTCTTCGTCCAACGCATAGGTTATCGTGTCAAAGATCATCACCACTCTCCTTTTTCTGTGACTTGGCACCATATAGACCTGAGGGGTCGCGCCAAGCCTCATCTTGCAGAATTTCTTGCAACCGCGCCTCTTCCGCCTCGCTAAGCGCCACCGGACCCGCTACGACGCCGCGCGCGCGCACAAAGCCGACGGCAAGCGCCATCGCCAAGAGCAGCATCGCCGGCCCCGCCACCCAGAGGAGCCAATTGCCGCCCGTCGCCGTTGGGCGCAAGAGGACAAACTCCCCATAGCGCGCGACGATAAAGGCGATGACCTCCTGATCGCGATCCCCGGCCTTAAGCCGCTCGCGCACCAGCAAGCGGAGATCACGCGCCAGCGCAGCATGGCTCTCGTCGATGCTTTCGTTCTGACATACCGGGCAGCGCAACCCCTTAGAGATCACCCGCGCCCGCGCTTCAAGCGCCGGATCGTCCAAGATTTCGTCTGGCTCAACAGCCCAGAGGGGTGTGGCGAGCAGGAACGCTAGGATCAGGATCCGCTTCATTCCGCAGGCACCGAGGCGGAGCGCTGCGTAGATCGCCCCTGCCCCGCTGAGACCCGGAACCGACGATCTAAGAGGCTGAAGACACCGCCAAGCGCCATCAGTGCCGCCCCGATCCAAATCCAATTGACCAAGGGCTTGATATAGGTCCGCACCGTCCACCCGTTGGGCTGTGCATCACCCAAGACCACATAAAGGTCCCGCGCGAGACGATAATCAATCGCCGCCTCCGTCGTTGGCATCTGCGCCACTGGGTAGACCCTCTTTTCCGGCGTTAGACGCGCAACGACGCGCCCGGCATGCGTGACCTCAATGATACCGCGCGTATAGAGGTAATTCGGGCCCTCCCCCTGCACAACGTCGGTTAAGACCAGCGTGTAGGTCCCGACGGTGTAGGGCAAACCTGGCTCAGCAACCCGGATATCTTCTTGCTGATAGCTGGTAAGGGTGGCGATCCCAAGCATCGTCACACCCAAGCCCGCATGGGCCATAGCCTTGCCCCAATCCGCGCCAGGCAAGCGCATCAGCCGCCGCAATCCGCTGCGCCCCGTACGTTGCCATAGATCAAGTGCGGCGCCCATGACCAACCAGGCACCCAAGAACGCCCCAAGTGGGCCGCCCAAGCTGCGCCCGGTTTGTAGCGCCCAAGTCAGACCGGCAATGCAGAGCGCAACAGCTGCCGCATAGCGCAACGTATGCGCCGTGCGCAGCAGACGCGCCCGCTTCCACGGCAGCATCGCGCCAATCGGCAGGATCAGCCCAAGCGCCACCATAAACGGGGTGAAGGCAAGGTTAAAGAACGGCGGGCCAACGCTGAGCGTCCGGTCAAAGAACATATCCGCGATCAAAGGCCACATCGTGCCAACGAACACCACAAAACAGCTAACGGCCAGGAGGATATTATTGGCGATGAGCGCGCTTTCCCGGCTCACAACGCCGAACACACCGCGCGCCTCCATCGCCGTAGCGCGCAGGGCAAAGAGGAGCAGCGCGCCCCCCACAAAAAAACCAAGGATCATTAAAATGAAAACGCCGCGCTCGGGATCGGTGGCGAAG
>CAYWNJ010000258.1:0-234 GCA_964459535.1 uncultured Rhodobacterales bacterium | reverse complement strand
TGGGCAAAAGCATGCACCGATGTCAGCAGCCCCTAACGGACGATAAACGTGCCAATAAGCGAAAAGCCGAAGGCGATTATCGCTAGCAGAATTGTCCAGGATTTCAGCGCCTCGCGCCGCTCGACTACAATCGCGCTGTGCAGCAGCGCGGCGGCCACGAGCCATGGCATAAAAGAGGCGTTCTCGACCGGATCCCAAAACCAAAACCCGCCCCAGCCAAGCTCATAATACGCC
>CAYWNJ010000257.1:0-4195 GCA_964459535.1 uncultured Rhodobacterales bacterium | reverse complement strand
GGCCGGACGACGCCCCTTGGCCCATGGCATCGCGATCGACAACGCGCGCGACATTGGCGTTTCGCTGTCAAAGCGCATGTCATCCGCATAGGGCAACACAAAGCGCATCGGCCAGGCGATATGGGGCATCGCCTTGAGCAGCACCTCGCGCTCGGCTAAGGCAGAGCGGACAAGACCGAATTCGAAGAACTCCAGATAGCGCAACCCGCCGTGGAAAAGCTTGGTCGAGGCGGAGGAGGTCGCGCCGCCCAGGTCCCCTTGCTCTGCCAAGACCACGGACAGGCCGCGCCCCGCCGCATCGCGCGCAATGCCGCATCCATTGATCCCACCACCAATGACAAAGAGGTCTACGATTGGCCTGTCCATATCACGCAGGTAGCGGGCAACATGCATTGCGGCAAGCCTCTTGGCGTAAGATATCGGGCGGGTGCAAGGCTTTCTGCTTTACGTAATCTTGAACGAAGATCGGCTTGACTCAAAGATCTGACACCTACCTATTGTTACAAAGCTGATTTGGAGAAAGACTGATGACTCGCGCTTTAACCGTTTTACTTGCTCTCGTGTTCGCAGCGCCAGTATGGGCAGAGGGGGATGCAGCCGCTGGAGAGAACCTCTTTAAGCGGTGCAAAACATGCCACATGATCAAAGACCTTGGGACGGGCGAGGTTATCGTGAAGGGAAACAAGACCGGCCCAAATCTTTGGGGCATCATCGGAAGCCAAGCCGGAACGGTTGAAGGTTTTAAATACGGCGATGATTTGGTCGCCGCGGGTGAGGCCGGATTGGTTTGGACAGAGGCAAATTTGGCCGAGTTTAGCGCCGACCCGAAGGCTTTCTTGCGCACTTATCTTGACGATAACGGCGCCAAGTCGCGCATGTCCTTTAAACTGCGCAAGGGCGGTGCAGACGTTGCGGCCTATCTCGCGACCTTTGGTCCAGCGCCTTCTGAGTGATCTGGCAGCTGGAGCGCTCAAACCCCAACATCTGCCACTCTGCATGTGGATCCGCTTATTTCAGACGCCAATGCGCGCGGCTGCGTGCGGAAGCGGCATAGAGCAATCGCCAACGTTGATCGAGCCGAACACCTTTTGCTAATCGCGCGGTGAGGGCCGGCGCACTCTCGGGCGCCACCGCCTGAGCTTTACCGCCCGCGTCAAAGCGATAGGTCGAGTGATGCGTACCGCCATCAAGCGCAATCGCCGCATGGCCGATGGTAACGCTGGTTGATGTCCGCTCTGTGTCGCAGCGCCAAGAGTCAAAGTCGTCATCCAGCGCGCAACCTCCAAAATACGCATCAAAGTAACCATGTCCGCGCCAACTCTCTAGGGGTTGGTCAAGGTCAACGGCGATCTGACAATGAGGCGCGAAAGGACGCCAGATATGGTGCGGGCTGAGGGCAAGCTCCCATTGCGTCACAGCGCTCGGAGAAAGCGTAATTTGCCCGGCTATCCGTCTGCTGGTCAAGGACGGCCGGATCATATCAATGTCGATGATCAGGTCTCCATTGTCCCAGCGCATCATCGAGGTGCCAACCTCTAACCGAGAGGCCGTGCGCTGCGACAAAGCCTTGCGCGGGCTTTGCGCATAGCGCCGCCCGCCCGGCCCATCGATCCTGACTTGGATTGAGACCTCATCCGCCAGCCGCCTGGCACCCTTCCAGATGCTTTTATGTGAAAGCGCAGATCCCACACGCCCGATGACGGCGATCTGATACCTGCCACAGAGGCTCGACCCCTCAATATACCACAGCGCATAGCCATTGTCGGAAACGGGGGCGCTAAAGTTCGGCCGTTTCAAATCTGCCCTGCCGCGGGCGGGCCGTAGGTCTCCGACCGTCTCGCGCAGGGGCTCAGGATCAACCGCTTGCATTTGATCAATGCGGGACGCCAGCTTGGGCTGGTCTGGCGCGATATCCAACCGGGCCTTCTTTTGTCTTTCAAGTTCGTCGGTCTTCGTCATGGGGTGGAGCTAAGTCGTCGTTTTCGCTCAATAGTCGGAGTGTCCCTCCCCTTATAGGCGAGATTTTCGGCGCGGAAAGCTAATATAGCCTGACGACTGAATTTTAATATCAATCTTCAACCGTCTCCGCTCTGCCCAAGCCGACCGAGGGTGGCGCGTTGCCATGCTACGGATGGCTGGGGGCTAAGCGGAAATGAAATCAAAATCAGTCTTTAGGCCATATCCGCATCCAGATCTAAAAGCACAGAGGCTAAAGATGCGCGACCCTTGCGCGGGCCTCTGCGGCTTGGTCGGGCAAGCCAATCTGATCATAGGTCTCGGCCAGCATCCGGTTCAGCGGCACCCCATCTGGATCAAAGGTACGTCGCATCTCTAGCACTTGCTGGACCCGCGCCGAGCGACCCGAACGGATCAAGGCGTCGAGGTGGATTTGCTCAAAGAGATCGCGCTGCGCATGGCTACCGCCGCACTCGGCCAAGCGCGGTAGAGCCTTGGCCAGAAAACGGATGCAATCGTCGAAATCTCCGGCGGCATGCGCGGCAATGCCATGAGCAGCCCAGAGTGCCACGTCACGCCAAACCGCGCAGTCGTGCCGACTTTCATCCTTTGACCTTGCCTCAATGGCGTCTAGCAGAGCCTCGGCCTCGCTACGCTGGGCGCGGCAGAGCGCGTAGAGATATTGCAGCGTTAGAAAGGGGCTAATCGTATCAACGCCGCGCTCCGCGACAAAATTCGCCACCTCCTCCCAACGGTCCCCGACATCAACGCCCGCGAACTCCATCCGCGCGAGTAGCGAGACCGCGCCAACTTGGTCCTGGCTGTAGTCTTTGCTAAGGCCCCAAACATGGGTGTCATAGGTCTCGAGCAACTTCTCCGTCCGCCCAGCCGAGATGTAAAACAGCGCGAGATGCCACCAATTATGGGTGTGCATAAAGCTGTTCAGCCCTTCCCAGTGATGCGCCACGCTTTCGAGGAAATCCGTACCCTCAGCGGTCTGGCCCCGCGTGAGGTAGATATGCGCCAAAGCGTGATGCGCCCAGGGCTCGGACGGCTCAAGGCTCAGCGCATGTCGTGCTGCTTGCTCGGCCTGATCCAGCAGGTGACATTCCTCGAACCCAAAGGCGAGCATCCCATGGGCATAGGCAATGTCCTCGGCCCCCGGCAGCGCCTTTTGCGCCACGCGCAGCATCGCCGGAAAATCCCCGATGTTGAAGGTGTGATACTGCCCCAGTTTAAGCATCACCATGTCGCGCGGATACTGCGCAACCGTCTCCTCGCAGAGTTTGATCAAGGCGGGCACATCCCCGTCATGGAACAGCCGCGCGGCCTGAACCGTCGCCTGCTCGCGCGCGGTGAGGCCGGAGGCCGCCTCGGCCCGGGCTAGAAACGGCGCGGCAAGCTCTGGGGCAACCGGCGCCTCTAGTAACATATACAGCATCGCCGCATAGGCATTGACCAAGCCGCAATCGGGCCGCGCACGGGCGGCCTTTAGGACGTTGGTCGCTTTGGGTTGAAAGGCGATAAAGCCGTGAATAAAGTCATTGATCCCGTTCAGCGCGACGTCATCCGCGTCAGAGACAGGCAAGCCGTAGAGGTCTTGTGTCATATCGTGGCTCCGGTAAATGAAAGGATATATTGGGCCGTTGCCTCGGGCGCGTCCCAATGCACCGAGTGGCCCGCGTTCGGAACCTCATGCATCTGAACCCCGTCGATATCGGCAAATACGGCGCGCGCGGGCGCTTGAGGGATCATCAGGTCATGTTCGGCAAAAAGGACTTGCGTTGGCACCTTTATGTCGCGTGGTTTGACATCGGGGCGGTAGCTGCGCAGCGCCTCGATCTGTAGGCGCATCGCGGGCAGGCTCTGCGCATAGGGATAGGCCAGCGCCGCCATGACAGCCGCCTCAACCTTCGCTGGGGTCTCAAAGAATTTCGGTTGGAAGGCCCAGGGATAGAGGGCCCGCAGCCAAAGCGAAGGATCCTCGGCCCCGGCGCGGATCTCAACCAGTGTTTCAAACATCGCCATCGTGCGCGGCACGCGCACCGGGGCCGAGCAGAGGATCTGCAAGGAGCGAAGCTTGGACAAGGCGCTGAGCTCCATCGCGATCAGCCCGCCCATCGAGTGCCCTGCAACGTGATAGTGCTCATGCCCAAGCGCGGGCATCAACGCGGCGGCGTCCTCGGCCATCTGCGCAATGGTCACAGGCGCATCCCAAGGCTGCGTCCGCCCCGTGGTG
>CAYWNJ010000256.1:0-4196 GCA_964459535.1 uncultured Rhodobacterales bacterium | reverse complement strand
CAGCGCGTCGATATGCGCCGCGTCATCGTTCAGGCAGGGGATATAGGTGAACTGCTCTCCGCCGGCATGCTCAAAGCTCTCCCGGATCTCCTCATTGATCTCTTCCAGCGTCTCAATGCAGTCTGCTGAAAAGGCGGGCGCGCAGATGGCGATGTTCTTTTTGCCTTGCTCGGCAAGCCGTGCCACCTCCTCGACTGTGTAGGGCTTAAGCCATTCTTCGGGGCCAAAGCGGGATTGGAAGGTCGAGGTAATCTCGGTCTCGGGCCAGCCAAGCCGTTCTTTCAGCAGGCGCGTGGTCTTAACGCAGTGGCAGTGATAGGGGTCGCCCTCCATCAAATACCGCCGCGGCACCCCGTGATAGGAGCAGACCAAAATATCCGGGCGGGTCTCTAGGGAGCTATAGGCACGCTCAACCGATTGCGCCAATGCCTCGATGTAGAGCGGGTGATCGAAATAGGGGCGCACGGTGCGCGCGGTGGGTTGCCACTTTTCATCCATCAAGGCGCGAAAGAAGGCGTCATTTGCCGTGGCCGAGGTCGCGCCCGCATAATGGGGATAGAGCGGGAAGAACAGGATCTTTTGACACCCAGCCTCGACCATCTGCCGAACCTTGGATTTGGTCGAAGGGTTGCCATAGCGCATGCAGAACTCGACCATAACCTGATCGCCATATCGGGCGGTCATTTCCGCGCGGACTTTGGCCGTCTGATCCTTGGTGATTGTCATCAAGGGGCTTTCACCCGCCTCGTGATTCCAGATGGATTTATAGGCGGCACCGGACGTAAAGGGGCGCTTGGACAGGATGATAAGTTGCAGCAGTGGCTGCCAAAGCCACGGCGCGTAGTCGATCACGCGCCGATCAGACAGAAACTCTGAAAGATATCGCCGCATGGACCAATAGTCATAATTGTCTGGCGTGCCGAGATTGCCAAGCAAAATGCCGATCCGCTCTGCCGGGATCTTTGGGTGGTCATCAGGCAAGGAACTGTGGTCTTGGCCAGGTTTCGCAGCGTCCAGCATAGCGGGCTCCAGATATTCAATAGCGGTGAGATAGAGGCATTTAGCGCGGCGTCAATCCGGCAGCTTCGTTTCCCGCGCCCCAAGCGCATCCGCAAGGCGCTGCTGCGCACTGCCCGGACGCAAGGGTTGGGGCTGGCTTTGATGCGGGGCCCAGCCGGTGAGTACGATCAGCTCATAGAACGCCTCAACCCCGCCTTCCGGCGCAGCATAATTCTGTGCATAGAGCGCCGCAGCGTGGGCAAAGAGCGCGCGCGGGGTAAAACGTCGCGGCCGCGCGCGCAGGGCATTCGCCTCTCCCATACCGCGCAAATCGCGCATCAGAGCAAGCGCGTCGGGGTAGATCGCTCTCAGAGGCACCCCATCCGCAACCGGCAGTGCAAAGCCCGCGCGCTGAAGCAATGCCCCCATATCGCGCAACTCGCCCATTGGTAAGATGCGCGCGGAGAGGCCGCCGCGCAGCGCACTCTCAGCCTCGGTCAGGCAGGCGCGCAGGGCATGCAAGCTTTGCCCGCCTGGCAAAATCGCCAGCAGCAGGCCATCCGGCTTGAGCGCGCGGCGGCATTGGATAAGCTGGCCAATGGGATCCGCCGCCCAATGCAGCGACATCGCGTGGATCACAAGGTCTTGGCTGTCCGGTTCAAGGGCCAAGAGGTCCTCATCCGGTAGCATATGCGCGGCCGGAAAGGCCGTGCGCCAAAGTTCCGGGTGCCCGGTGATAATCGCGATATCGGTGAACGATTTGTTAACCATGGAGACGCGATCTTGGATCTCGGCAATGGCGGCCTCGTGCAAAAAGGTGACCATGCCGCTCTTGCGCGCACGCGCGCGCTGGCGCTGCAAGGCGGTGCGATCTGCAAGGGGCTCCATAGCGCTGGGGGATACGGTGTTACAGACGATTTTACAAACAGCTTTGCAAACCATCTATCCGAATCGTTGCTTGGGATGCGGCGATGTTGTTGGAAATGCTGCGGGGCTGTGCGGGACATGCTGGGCGGATACCCCCTTTATCGGCGGCGCGGTTTGCGACAGTTGCGGCGTGCCTTTACCTGGCGAGGACCAGGGGGATGTGTTGGCGTGCGATCGTTGCCTTGCCCATCCCCCGCCTTGGCAGCGTGGGCGCGCGGCGCTGATTTATAAGGATCTCGCGCGCAAGCTAGTCTTGGGATTTAAACATGGGGACCGGCTTGAGTTGGCGGATATCGCAAGCCTATGGCTGACCCGCGCCGCTACGCCGCTTCTAACACCTACGACAGTTATCGCGCCCATCCCGCTGCATTGGCGACGCATGGTCCGCAGGCGATACAATCAGTCAGCGCTCTTGGTCCAAGCGCTTGTTGCACAGACAGGACATGAGAGCTGCCTTGATCTGCTCAGACGTGTCCATGCCACGCCGAGCCTTGACGGAAAATCAAAACCCGAGCGCGAAGCGACCCTGCTCGGTGCGCTACACGTTGCGCCAAAGCGCGCGGCGCGCATACGTGGGCGCAGCGTTTTGCTGGTGGATGATGTGTTGACCACCGGGGCAACCTTTGCGGCTGCTACCCAGGCTTGCTATGCAGCGGGCGCGCAGCAGGTTGATGTCCTAGCGCTGGCGCGCGTCACCTTTGACGCTTAGCGCGTGTTTTGTTGGATGCCTCACATTTCAATTGAACAAAACAAGCTATAGATAAAGGGCAAACCAGGTAATGGAGAGCCCTTGGATGCCCAAAGTAGAACTTTATACCTCGCCGCTTTGCGGTTTTTGCCACGCCGCCAAACGTCTCCTTGATCAAAAGGGCGTCGCGTTTACAGAGGTTGACATTGCCGCGCAGCCAGAGCGCCGGGCGGAAATGATGCAGCGCGCTCAGGGCGGGCGCACAGTCCCTCAGATCTTTATCGGGGAGCTGCATGTCGGCGGGTGCGATGATCTTTACGCGATGGAGCGTGCGGGCAAGCTTGATGCGCTCTTGGAGCTTTGAGTGCACGCCGCCCTTTTGCAACTCAATTGTTCGGATGATCCTGCGGTAAATCTTCCCCTTACGCTCGGGATGGTCGATGAGGCCGCGGGCGTTGGCGCGCAGTTCATTGCAACACCGGAAGTGACCAATATTGTCTCACGCTCCAGACCCCATCAACGCGCGGTCCTGCAAGAGCAGAGCGTCGAGCCAACCCTGGCCGCCCTGCGGGAAAAAGCGGCGGAACATGGCGTTTGGGTTCTGATTGGATCGCTTGCACTGCGCGAGGGTGAGCACTTCGTCAACCGCTCTTTTCTGATTGGACCGGGCGGAGAGATCGCGGCGCATTACGATAAAGTCCATATGTTTGATGTCGCCATCAGCGCTCAAGAGGAATACCACGAGTCTGCCTATTTCAGGCCGGGCACACGGGCCGTGTTGGCGGATACGCCCTTTGGCAAGCTCGGGATGGCGATTTGCTATGACATGCGCTTTCCGGCCCTGTCTTCTGCGCTGGCGCAGGCGGGTGCTCAGATCATTGCCTACCCGTCGGCCTTTTCCGTCGTGACGGGCGCGGCCCATTGGGAAAGCCTGCTGCGCGCGCGGGCGATCGAGAATGGCGCTTG
The DNA here is from genome assembly GCA_964459535.1 of uncultured Rhodobacterales bacterium. Taxonomy (GTDB): domain Bacteria; phylum Pseudomonadota; class Alphaproteobacteria; order Rhodobacterales; family Rhodobacteraceae; genus JBCBCP01. The sequence continues at coordinate 616 of CAYWNJ010000256.1, read as the reverse complement.
GGTGATTGCCCCTGCGCAAACCGGCACTCACACGGCCGCCGACGGTAATGCGCGGAAAACTTACGGGCATAGCCTTGTCGTAAGCCCTTGGGGGGATATTGTATTGGATGCGGGCACGCTGCCGGGCGTCCATAGCTTTGAGCTTGACATGGCGCAGGTTTCCGAGGCCCGCAAACGTATCCCATCGCTCGCGCATCGCCGAGAGTTTCAAGGGCCCTAGACCATGTCAACGGATAGTCATGCGGTCGCTATTGCATTGCTGAGTGAGATACTCGCAGCCGACAATATCATTCGAAACCGCTTGGGGCGCGTGTTGCCCAAGGGGATGGAGCTCTCTCACTTTTCCGTCCTCAACCATCTTGTTTGGCACGGGGGCGAGCGTTCGCCCGCGCATCTGGCGGAGGTCTTTAATCTCACGCGCGGAGCAATGACCAACACGTTGAACAAGCTTGAAAGCGCGGGCTATGTTCATATTCGCCCCGATTGGGACGACGCCCGGCGCAAACTGGTGGCCATTAGCCCAGCAGGCCAGCGCGCCCGAGATCAAGCCTTCGCAGCCATCGCAACGCTATTCGAAGGCATCGTCGAACAAGTGGGCGAACAGAATATCCGCTCC
>CAYWNJ010000255.1:0-4222 GCA_964459535.1 uncultured Rhodobacterales bacterium | reverse complement strand
GCTGGCTTTTAGGCAAAGCTTGGTGCTTCGCTCGGCTGTCGCGCCATGGTTGCTGCCATAAATCGCGCAGAACTTAGGTGGCAATCGCCATCCCGCGGTCTGGCTTTCGCCCGGCTCTGTGCGCTGTGGCAATGTCTGCTCACGGCCAATGGTGTCTCAGGTTCAGACCGAAACGCTATAATAGCGCCGTTCCGAGGGGAGGCGCAATCGCGCCGCCCGTCAAACCGCGGGTTTGCCTCCGGCAAAACGGGGACGGAACGGCGCGGCTGGGCAGCGCCTGTTGCGCGGCAGAGAAGTTCGGGGGCAGATGTCTTAGGTCAAAGGTTGAGCGCTTTAGTGAAGCTTAGACGCCACCTCCGTGATGGCGGTATCAAAGAGCTTATCGTTTTCGGCATCCGTCATTTTCTTCGCAATGACATCGCGTGCAGCCGCCACGGCCACCGTAATGGCTTGATCACGGACTTCTTTCACAGCCGAAGCCTCTGCCGAGGAGATCTGATCTTCTGCCGCAGCAAGACGGCGGGTAATTGATGCATCCAGATCCAGCTGCGCTTGGGCCGCCGCTGCCTTGGCTTCTTGCTTTGCCGCTTCGACAATGGCGTCAGCCTGAGCCTGGACCTCAAGCTGCTTGCGCTCATAAGAAGCGAGCAGTGCTTGGGCTTCATCGCGCAGGGTCTTGGCCTCATCGATTTCCGCTTGGATCCCTTGCGCACGCGCGTCCAGCATTTGGCTCAGCATCCCCGGTACTTTGAAATAAACCAGGACACCGAGAAATAGGATAAAGGCGATCAGAACGATAAAATCGGTGTTGCTGAGGACCCAAAACGCCGGATCAAACGGGTTTTGAGAAGCCGCCAGAGCTGGGCTGGCAGCGAATATCAACGTAAGAACAAAAGCACCGTATCTCATTTTTCAGCCTTTCATCTGCGCAGTGACCGCCGCAGTGACCGAGCGGGCATCTGCTGACGCGCCAACCGCTTTGACGATATCCTTGGCAATATCCTTCGCAACCGTCTTGACCGCTTCAACGGCCCCGGCGCGGATCTCGGCGATTGCAGCTTCACTCTCGGAGGCTTTTGCCGCGATCTGCGCATCTGCTTTGGCGATGGCCGCATCAAGCTCTGCTTTGATCTCGGCGCGGGCCTCATCTGCGATCCGTTGCGCCTCGCTCCGAGCGTCTGCGAGCGCTTGTTCATAGGCTGCCTCAGCCTGTTTTGCCCGCTCTTTCAAATCTTCCGCAGCCGCGAGGTCATTTGTAATCGTTCCTTGACGGTCCGATAGGATGCCCGCGATGCGTGGCAGAGCGATGACTTTTAGAATCAAGTAGATGGCCGCAAGTGCGATTAGAAGCCAGAAAATCTGATTGCCAAAAGTGCTGATATCCAATTGCGGCATACCGGCAGAACCCGCAGCCTCGGCACCATAGTTTTCATCAGCCATATCAGTCTTGCTCCGGTTTCGGAACTCCTAAGAGCCCCTTTGGACCTCAAACCGGGTCGCGCGCACGGCGGCGCGCCACCCGTTCGTAAGGATCGTTCTGTGACCGCTTAAACGGCGAACATCAACAGAAGGGCGACGAGGAACGAGAAGATCCCCAACGCTTCTGCAAACGCGATACCGATGAAGAGCGTCGCGGTCTGGCCTGCCGCCGCCGACGGGTTGCGCAGCGCACCTGCGAGGAAGTTGCCCGCAACATGGCCAACCCCAATCGCCGCTGCGCCCGAGCCAATGGCCGCAAGACCAGCGCCAACAAATTTTCCGAGTTCTGCGATATCGCCTTCCATGTCTTTATCTCCTTACGATGGAATGGGAATTATGTTTCAAGGCTTCTGATTTGAGCGAGCCTTAGTGATGAGGATGAAGCGCGTCTTTGAGATAGACGCAGGTGAGAATGGTAAACACATAGGCTTGGATGAAGGACACCAGCACTTCCAGCCCGTAGACCGCCATAACGCCAAGGATTGCGATCGGTGCGATTGCGGCAACCTGTGCGAACCCCGCGAAAACTTTAAGAACTGCGTGACCTGCCATCATATTGCCCGCCAAACGAATGGAATGGCTGACGGGGCGCACGAAGTAAGAAATCAGCTCGATGATCGCCAAAATTGGGCGCAGCGGTAGCGGCGCGCTGGAGACCCAAAATAGGCTGAGGAACGAGGCTCCGTTTTTGACAAAGCCAAGCACCGTGACCGCTATGAACACGCCAAAACCCATCACCGCCGTCACCGCGATATGGGAGGTCGTGGTAAAGGACATGGGCAGCAGGCCCAAGAAATTGGCGCAGAGAATGAACATGAACAGGGTCATGATATAGGGGAAGTATTTCAACCCGTCTTTGCCCGTCACGTCCTCGACCATTTTATACACAAAGCCATAGGTTAGCTCGGCAACGGATTGCATCCGTCCAGGCACAAGCGCGCGCCGCGATGTCGAAAGCACCAAAAGCGCAAAGACCGCCAGCACGGCCAAGGCCAGCCAAAGCGTCACGTTTGTTACAGTATAAAAGGCGATTTCCTTGCCACCGAAAAGCGCCTTGACCAAAAACTGGTCCATCGGGTGAAAGCTTAGCGCGCCTTCTGCCTTTTCAGCTGCCATCTCCGGCCCCTTCATCCTGCGCCTTGCGCATTTGCTTTTGTTGAACCTCGCTCGCGCTGCGCATCATCGTTTGCACACCTGCGGCAAAGCCCAGGAAAATAAACAAGATCATGAGCCACGGCGTCGTTCCTAGCAAAAGGTCCAACCCATACCCCATACCGAACCCGATCCCAAGGCCCGCAACAAGCTCGATCACCATTCGCCACGCAAGCTGCGCTTGGGAATAGTGCTCTTCACTATGTGGCTTACGAACCTCAGGGGATTTCAACGCGTTCAGCCGCGCCTCAAGCGCCGCCAACCGATCCTCATCACCCGTCTCCACCACTTTCGCCTCAAGCCGGTACGGAGATGGTGCTACGGCGGTGCGGTGCGTGAGTCAAGCGTCGATGAAGTCACCCTGCGCACCTTCTAAAGCGCTGCTTTAAATGAAAAATACTTTGATCTCTGGAAAGGGCGGCATCACGCCACACTTCATTTATTGGCTCATCGTCAAGTTTTGGATATTTAACCAATGAGTTGACGATTAACCCTGTTGTCGTCAATGAAGACCCATGTCAGAGGCTTTGGATATTGTCTTTGCAGCGCTAGCGGACCCGACCCGACGGGCCATTTTGGCGATGCTGCTTGAGGATGACATGACCGTGACGGATGTTGCGGCGCCGTTTGAGATGTCCTTGGCGGCGGTTTCAAAGCACTTGAACATTCTCTCGCGCGCACGCCTGATTTCTCAGGAGCGGCGTGGGCGTATTAAGTGGTGCAAATTAGAGCCGGACGCCTTGCGGGGGGCTTCGGTCTGGATGCAAAGCTTTGGTCAGTTCGAGCCTGTTGACCTCGACGATTTTGAGCGATTTCTTGATCAGGAATTTCCGCCAGCATGACCCTCCAGATCCTTGAGAATGCGCTATTGATGCCCGTGATTGCGCAGCAGGGCCGTCCCCGCTCGGGCGTATTCGATGCGAATGGTAACTTTATCGCATCCTCCGCGACGGTGCTTTCAAATGGCACACCGTCGCCACCGCCAGCGCCGCAAAAAGCCGAAGAAACATTGGCAGGAACCCACCTCTTTGCGGGCCTTGGCCGCGCGCATTTCGGGCATTTCTTGCTTGAAAGTATCACGCGCCATTGGGCGTTAGCGCAGCAGGACGTCCGCTCAGTGCTTTATGCACGTATGCCATTGGTGACGCTAAATCTCGAAACCGGCCCGCTTGGCGGGCTGCACCGCGCCCTTTCCGGGGATGTACCGGCGGCAGTCATACGTCGACCGACCCGCGTTGAACGGCTTGTTCTGCCCGCCCAAGGGTTTGGGCATGGGGCGTTGATCAAGGGCATACCGGAGTTTCGCAGCTTTGTGCGCACGCGTTTGCAGACGGCGCAGCCTACGGGACCGAGAAAGCTCTACATCGCGCGCAGTCGGCTGAGGCGCGCTTTGCAAAGGGTTGACCTGGAGGAGTTAATCGAAGCGCAGATGCGCACCGCTGGATATGACATTTTTTACCCAGAGCGGGCCTCAATCGAAGAACAATGCCGGCGTTACCAGGCTGCTGAGCTCATTGTGGGGGCGGATGGGTCGGCCTTTCACCTCGCCGCTTTTGTGGCAAGACCGCAGACACGGGTTGCCATCTATCTG
>CAYWNJ010000254.1:0-4227 GCA_964459535.1 uncultured Rhodobacterales bacterium | reverse complement strand
CTTAGTGCATTTTCAAATCGAGCAAGATGATCTCGGAATACATATGGTCAATGTCCTCAGGCGCCATATGACCGGGGGTGTAATAGCGCGGCACGGGCAGTTCTTCGATACGGTCTGCTGGCTCGGCTTCGGGCAGAACAAAGCGGCTGTCGGACGCCAACACCGCCCCGTTGGCGGGAAGGATTGAGTTTGCGATAGTCTGAGCGTAACGGGCGAAAAGACTGCGTTGCCCGCAATAAAAGACCTCATGGCTCACATAGTCATCATGCTTTTGCTTAACCGACAGCGCAAGCACGCAGGGCCCGTCGGGCGTCATAATCGCCCAGCGTGCAAGGTTGAGACCCAGGTGATCCGAAAGAACCTTGCGATCCATCTGAGAAACCTCTGGCATCAACGAGGGGTCGTCCGTGACCGCAAAGCGCGGACCAGGCCGGGGCAGCCAGACATGGCGCTTTGTATCCAGCCTTGCGAATCCTGCGGCCTCGACCACGGGGGCCGCATTCTTTGCGCTTGCAAGGTTGGTGACCGTGACGCCCGGCTGTGCAGTGACAAGCTCCAGCATACGTTTTCCAACGCCGCCGCCGCGATATTCCCGCAATAGATACCAACTCGACATATTTGATGTTATAGCAATCCCGTTTGCCGTGGGCCGCCGGGCGGTGACAAGCCCCAGGCAGCCAACGATCTTGCCCTTGTCGCGCACGCGCAGCGCATAAGGATCCTCGGCCCGCGCCCACCGACCCGCGAGCAGCTTACGCCATCCGGTAATGTCCCAGCGCGCACGGGGGAAGACCTCCGCCATAAATACAGCGATCTCTTCCCGCTCTTCTGGGGTTGCAAAGGCGATATCCATCACGGCTCCTTCAATAAGTCGACAAGACGAAGCCACTGCACGCGCCCTGCCAGGAAATCCAAAAGCATATCCTGAAAGGCCCAAGTTTCTTCGTCTGTTTGCAGATGATGCGTTACAAACCCCGTCGGCTCGGCACAGTCCAAGCGTCGCCGGTACTCCAAATGCGCGATCAGCGATTTCAAGGTGCCGTGGACGCCGCGAAACTGTGGACCGGATTTCCAGCGAATAGGGTCAAAATGGACATTCACGCGCAAGAGCCCTTGGATCTGCTCTTGCCCGCTGCGCGGCCCGTGAGTGCTCAGCAGGCGATACCCCAAGCTTGGCAGAGCCCGTGCAGTTGCCGCGCCAATACGGTTCCAAGGTGGTGCAAGTATCGGCAGGAGCCGGGGCAGGCCCGCCTTGGTGAGAACACGCCAACCTTGCAAGAGGTCCTGTCGCTGCGCCTCTAAAGGCCGCCCCTCTCCGATCTCCGAAGCGCCCGCGCCCACTGGCTCGTGATTTTGATGCTTGCGCCCATGCTGCATGAGCCAAACATGCGGCGCGGTGGCCAGGCGTGGCGCGAGGGAGGCAGACAGCTTGTCCGGAATGACACCCAGATGCAAAGGGGCCCGCACCCGCGCCGATTGGGCAATTAAGCGATCAAGCGCCGGTGTATGCGCCCGCACATCATCATCACGCCACCAAAGCGTTGGTGGTTGCGTCCAGTGCTCCAGCTCAGCTTCTAGCGCGGACCAACTCATCAAAACGGGGCCTTTGCTCGGAACTTTAGGCTGTGGCCGGAGACGGGGTGTTTGAGCTTGAGCTCCTCGGCGTGCAGCATCATGCGCTCCGCGGCGCAGTCAGCGCCGGTCCCATAAAACGGATCGCCCAAAATAGGGTGCCCCATCGCCGCGCAGTGGACACGCAATTGATGCGAACGCCCGGTATGCGGCGTCAACCGCAAACGTGCCTTGCCCGGCTCGGACCGCAACGCGCGCCAGTCAGTGATTGCCTCTTTTCCCGTCTCAAAACAAACTTTTTGCTTTGGCCGATTTGGCCAGTCGACGATAAGTGGCAGCTCGATCCGCCCTTCTCGCTCGGCGGGCGCACCTAAAACCCAAGCGACATAACTCTTACGCACTTGCCGCGCCTCGAACTGGGCCGAGAGATGCCGCTGTGCATGCGCCGTCAGAGCAAAGACCATAACCCCGCTCGTGTCCCGGTCGAGCCGATGCACCAGGCGCGCATCAGGAAAGGGAGCCTGAAGGCGCGTGAGCAGACAATCAGCAAGATGCACGCCGCGCCCGGGCACGCTCAGCAGACCTGCGGGTTTGTCCACGATCAGCAGGCTAGCATCCTCATGCAGAAGGCTAAGCGGCGCGTCTGGCGGTTGATAGGCGGTGTCCATCTACGCACATCTGAGCGGTTATCGTACGGGTTTCAAGACACTCGCTACAGCCTTTCCAGTTTTCAGTGAAACAAGCGGATCACCAATGTTCGGCCTGCGCGCGGCGCAGTAGAGTATTGGGGATCAATATAGGCTAGGGTCAGGACCCATTAGTCTGGCGCCGCTGGTTTGGTAGATTTTCTGTCCAGCTACGCACAAGAGCGAAGGAATAGTGGTTCTATTTCAAGCTCTTGTAAGGCTGCTGGGCTGAAAGTCCGCCAAATCCGAAGGACGCCAAATCCGCTTCATCTCAGTTGCGTGATGCGCTTGGAAATAGCTCTGCTATTGCCTGCGCGCATCAAACCTCTGATATATTGCGGATTTTGCGCCAGCGGTGTCAGATTAATGGGTCCTGACCCTAGACGTTCCTATAGCGTAAGGTCTGCAAAACCTAAAAGCAAAGAACACAATATCTCATTCTATGCTCATTTTGGTTTCATAGTCGGTATGTCCCGAAGGATCATAAAACGCTCTGATCGGTTATGCTATGTATCTTTGTATTGATCGTCATTCCTTGGCCAGGTCGTTGTCCGCACTCTGGCGCAAAATAATTCCTTAGAGGATTGATATATATAATAGCGGGGCTACAGCAGGTCGATACGTGCTATCTGGTTCCCCTGCAGTGCGCAGGCTCACATATCGCTGCCCTATGCGCGAAATTAACAACCCGCTTTGTAGACTCCCAGACGGCTCACTCGGCAGAAGCAACAAACGTATAGACGCAGTCTATGGAAAATTTTCACGCAAACTGCAGCAAGTTCGTCTTTATGCTGGGTGGTGTCAGCCAAGATAAAGATAAACAGGTCGCAAGAACCAATCGCTCTTTTTTGCGATATGGCTTCTAGTAAAGAGCATTGAACCAGCTCTGGTCTTTTGAACCCTTAGAAGATGAGGGCTGGTTTGAAATGCACAAGGCCTTCGACGCCTATAATCATAAGGTCGGGTTAATTGTATTTCGCTCGCTGTGTATCTCAATTGCGCTGGAGCTGGAAAGAACGTCATGCGATATCTAGGCTTTTATCAGTAGGGATAGCGGCCTCGATATTTATCAGCGGCTGCACTGCGACTTTCGATGATCGTCAGGAGGTCACAGGCTCTGAGCTGAGAACGGTCTTTTACGGAGAAATATTGGAAGTACGCGAAGTCAAGTCTAGCTTTCCACGTTCGACTATTTACTCAAGTGCGGTGGGTGCAGCAATCGAAAGACAGCAGGAGCGTCGCGGCGCTTCGGTACTTTCACAAATCGCAGCCTCCGCTCTGGGGGAAGCAATAACTGAGGATGTATCCTCTTACCATTTCGCGACACAATGCATGTATTTTGTCCGCCCAGACGATCAGAACATCGCGGATATTGTATACAAAAATTCGCTGAACGATTTTGGGAGCGCCTTCAATGGCGGTGTTGTTGATTTTGGTCCAGATGGGCAACCCTTAGAAATCGCACCCCAGGAACAACAACCACTCGCCGACAAGATCGCGTTTGCTCAGACATGCTCGGACGATCTGCAACCGGGCCAATCGGTGATGATGACTGTCTCTATCTCTGGAACCACCCTTCATCCAATCGAATAAACTCCCGTACTTTAGATCGAATATGATTCCAAAGCACCCCGCCTTAAACCTGAGGCACTCACCAGAAGTTCGGTAGCGCAGCCCCGTGGGGGTGGAACGGAGCAGCAGAGCGGTCCCCGTTGCGCAGGGGACAGATTCGAGGCGAGAGGCCCCGGGTTGAAGGCCAGACGCTTTAGAGTGTGTTTTGTTAAATTGGTTTCAAATTCTCGCTGCCTCTCGGCTTTGTCTCGAACGCGAATTTGAATGAGTGATGTTCCCGATTGAACAAAACAAGCTGCAAGCAAAAAAGCCCTCAGAGCAGTCCGAGGGCTTTTCTTTGTCCAATGGGTGGCGGAGTCTACCAATCCTCGCGCACAACGACGCGGGTTTTGATCGG
>CAYWNJ010000253.1:0-4229 GCA_964459535.1 uncultured Rhodobacterales bacterium | reverse complement strand
TTTTCATGGTGTGCTTTCAGAAGTTGCCTTGCGTCAACTATGTGGCGTTTCCCTTGCGCCTCAACGGCCTCAAGCGCGCATTTAATGCGCGCTCAAACAGCAAGTAGCCCCTTCTATTGCACCCCAAGGCGCATTAATGCGACAAAAGAGACGTGATATGGACCATTGGACCGAGATCTACACAGCCCTTTGCGTGGCCAAGACCGGCACTGTCAGCAAGGCCGCCGACCTGCTGGGCGTGCATCGCGCCACGGTCAACCGCCATATCGATACGCTTGAGGCGGGCCTTGGGGCCAAGCTCTTTCTACGGCACCGGCGGGGCTACGAGCTGACCGATACGGGGCAGGAATTTCTTTCGGTGGCCTCGCGCGCGCATGACACGCTGGACGATTTCTTTGGCCGTATCCGGGTTCAGAATGCCGAGCTTGCGGGGGAAATCGTTGTCACCACGGTGCCCCAGCTAACCGAACTGATCCTGCCCGCGATCCTGGAGTTCCGCCGCCGATATCCGCGCACCCGGGTCGGTGTGAACACCGGCAATGAGCTTGCCCGCTTGGAAAAGGCCGAAGCCCATGTCGCCCTGCGTGTCGGGCAAAAGCCCAGCCACAATGACTACGTGGTGCAGCATTTCTGCGCGCTCGAATTCACGCTTTATGCGCATCAAGCTTACGTGGACCGCCACGAGATGCCCGACTTTGACGACCTAAGCGGCCACGTCTTTGTCGGCAATCCGTCCAGCGAAAGCCGCGCGCCAATTGAGGCCTGGCTGGGCCGACATGTCGCGCCCGAGCAGGTGGTGCTGAAGTCCGAGAACGCAAAGGTGCTTGAGACCGCGATCTTCAACGGCGACGGATTGGGCTTTATGCCTAAGGGCTATGCGCGGCAATTTCCCGAACTCATTCCGATCATTCCGCCGCAACCCGAGTGGCGCGTCGATAGCTGGCTTGTGACTCATGTAGACGTCCACCGCACCGACAAGATCCAGTCCATGCTGGCCTGCCTAAAGTCTGTTACTGCGCAGGCGTGAAGTCCAATGCCCGAACCCAAGGGAGGGGCGCTTGATCCAAGGGCCGATCAAAGAGAATTCCCGGCCTATTGCCCGCTAGGTCTTCGAGCCGCTCGTCGATATCAAGCGCATAGGGCGCAGATTGCCATGGCGCGCTCGGGGCGAAGGACCAGCTTGCTTCGTCCGCGCCAAGGGCAATGGATCCGGGCACAACGTCACCCTCCGCATCCAATACCCGCAAACGAAAGGCCAGCGAGAGGTGGTCATGCGGAGACCCGAGGGTGACCTCCAGTGGTTCGGCACTTCCAGCTTGGGGCTGCGACACCTGCCATTGCGACGGCTGCGGGGGCTCTAGGTCCGCAGATGTGACTTGGAACTCGTGCCGCGTATCCACACCGAGCGCGCAGCCATCCGCGTCAAGCGCCGCGCCCGAGTCCACGAACGCATACGCCTGCCCCGGCAACAGAGCCCGGCCCAATGCCAGGTGGGCCTCAAGACCCGTCTTCACCCGACCCGGATCCAAGAGCAGTGTCAGGCGTCTGCGGTCCGGCGACCAAAGGTCTTCGCGGTTGCTCAGGAAGACCTGCTCCACCGGGGCCCCATCCGCATCCAACAGCCGGACCATCTGCGCCTCCTGTGTGACATCCATCGGACGCGGAAAGTAGATGTAGATGCGCAAGAGGTTCTCAGGTAGCATCTCGGCAGTTGGATAGATGTCCACATGCGCCTCTTCACAGGCAGCCATGGCCGCACCCGCAGCCCAAAGGGCGGCGAGCGAAAGCGCCGCACATCGCCGGATCATTGCCGGATTTGACCCGGGAAGCCTTCATCCATCTTCAGCATGTTCTGGAACATCTTGATGCCTTCGGATGACTGATCCGCCGCATAGACATAATCCGGGAAGTTGTATTCGCTGATGAAATCGCTCAGCCGGAAGAACGCCCCCTTGCGGAAAGACACAAGCTCCATCGCGCCCGTATCGAGGTCGCGGCGCAGAGCCACAAGGAACTGGTTGTCCTGATCCGCCACATGCAGCACGCCGGACATTGGCAGCGGCACCGTCTGAACGCCCGCCGTCGCCCCAAGATATGGAATCGGTTCACTCAGGCCAGGCCCGGCGGCAGCCTCAGTCAGCGCATCCACATTGATCAGATCGGCATCCATTTCGCGGTTCACGACCAGCACATAGTTTGTGACGTCGCCCTGAAAGTCCGCAGCGGCGAAGGGCACGACATCCAAGGGTGTGTTGCCATAGCCCAGCTCGGCAACCGTCGTGCCCGTCACATGGGCGCCGTCCTCTAGCTCGCCCACCGGCAGGGTGACCAGCGGAGTGCAGGTGTAGGCGGCCACGACCGTGGGTTTGCCGCCAAGATCGACCACGCTCATCGCACGAATGGGCGCGCGTGTTTCCGTCTGCCCGTGGGCGGCATGGAACATCTCGATGCTGCTGGCAGCAGCAGAGCCGTCAAACGGGTAAGGCACGCGCCGCAGCGTCGAAGCGAACTCTCCGGTCGAGATGCCGGACACAAAAAGTTCTCCATCGGCATAGTCCAAATCCGTGACTGTCAGCGTCGGCGCGGGAATGTCGCGCCAGAAGGTTACGCTGGTATCGGCGGTGTCGTTCAAAACGTGGCTGGTGGATGGCAGCTTGGACAGGTCCAGCCTTTCGACCTCGCCGGCCCTTGTGACAGAGACAATGGCACTTGTTTCGAACCCGCCCAACGTCGTGGTGAGCGAGACATAGGCGTCACGCGTCAAGGGATGAACGGCTAAGTCCCCATAGAGGATACGGCCCTCGGCCCCCAAAGCTGAGGCGATCAATGCATCCATATCCATAAGGTTATAGGGGGCATCTCGCTCCGGCGCGGTGCCGCCGCCGGGCAACTGAAAGGCCTGAATTGTCCCGCTTGTCGACTCGGCGGCGAACAAGGTGTTGTCAGGGCCAAACTCCAGAACCCCGAAACTATGGGGCATGTCGGCATGTGCGGCGCACGCGATTAGGATGGCAGAGCACGTTCCAATGGTCAGTCGAGATGGCAGCATGTGGGACCTCTATATCCGGTTATCAGTTTGGGAAATCATGCGGGCTTGACCCGCTCGTTCACAACCGACGCTCGCGCGCATGCGATGCGCGTTAGCGCGTCATTGGACACGTGAACGTCGTAGCTTTGATTTCTAGTCGGGTCGCAAAAGGGTGATCTATCAGCTGCGCTTCAGCGTTGCGGCGAATAAGGCGACCACGCAGAGTAGGACGGCAAATGTGCGAATGTTGTGAAAGAAGTGCCACCGATCAAGCGTGGTCAGCGCCGCGTCGGCAGTTGTCTCCGGAGATTGCAGCGTCGGATTCAGAACCGCACCATAGAGGGTAAAATTGAACCCCTGACAGACAAGAAGCGCCACAAGCGCCAGCAAGATCAGGCGTCCAAGATCGGTTTTGCGATGCAGGGCATAGGCCAGACCAAGCGCCAGCATGGACAGAAAATGCACCGGCACCATCATCAGTGAGAAGCGATTGAATGGCCCGGCGAACCAGTCCTTCACCTCTTGTCCCGAAAGCTCTTGCCAATAAGGAACCAGGCCGACCGCGATAAACAGAAAAACCGCAGCAACGATCGTCGAGAAGATGACAGATAGCCCGAAACTGATGCGTTGAGTAAGTGTGTCCATTGCGTCCGTGCTCACATGGCAAGTTGTCCTTTGAGGTGGCACCATCTCACTGTAGGTCAGCCATCAAAATGCGCAGCAACGCGCACAACATGCGCAACTTGGATTTGGGAATGTGAGCGAGGTTCGTTTGGGGTTTACCTTGTGATCTCGCTTGGTGGCGCAGGTCCAGATTTCACCTGGACCAATTTCGCGCCGATGAATGTCTGGTTCGACGAAATGCATTCCATTGCAGTGATAAATGCGCTGCACGGGCGAAACGATGCTGCATCAGCGAAGCCAAAAATCTCGACGTCGGGAATGTCCGCAACTTAACAGTTGGTGCGCAGCGCGGTGAATGTCGGCAATCCCAAGGATTGTGAACTGAATGCTGCAACGCAGAGAGGTCTTGGATGCGATAGCCGTTCAAAGCGGCTGCCAACCGAAAATCACAGCTGTTTCTGGACAAAAACTGGTCGAAATCCGGAAGGGCATGCCGCTAAGGCTCGGTGGTTTTTTTTGAAAAACAATGTGCTATCGGTTAATAATTCGTCACGGGAGTGCATTTTCCAAATCAGCC
>CAYWNJ010000252.1:0-4248 GCA_964459535.1 uncultured Rhodobacterales bacterium | reverse complement strand
GGCTCGGGTGCGCCGAACCATTTCAGCTCGACCCCGCGCGCCGCGCAGCGCGATAGGACCTCGCGGATGGCCACCTCTGGCCAGTCCAGCAGCAAGACTTGGAAGGAAGAGCCGACGATGCCCTCTGGCTCTGGGCGCTCGACAACGGTTAAGCCAGGTGTGCCGCGCACCCCCTCCTCAAGCTGCCGGTAGCGCGCATTCCAGCGGGCGACTTGTTGCGCCAGGTCGGCCAGCTGCGGGCGTAAGATCGCGGCGCGCAGATTGTCCATTCGGCCCGAGATATTGGGCATTTGGTACTTCACATCCTCAAAGGTCTCGGGCGGCGGCGCGGCAAGATGGCGCTCATAAAGCATATAGCTGCCGGAAAGCAGGGTCGCCCGCGCGGCGAGGTCCACATCATCTGTCACCAACAGCCCGCCTTCGCCGGAGTTAATGTGCTTATAGGTCTGGGTCGAATAGCATCCGATGGCCCCATGCCGCCCCGAGGGCGTGCCCGCCCAACTGCCGCCCATTGTGTGCGCGCAGTCCTCGATCACTGTAATACCCGCCTCGGCGCAGATCTGCATAAGCCGATCCATGTCGCAAATATGGCCGCGCATATGGCTGAGCAGCAGCACGCTTGCCTGATCGGCCTTGGCGGCGAGATCTTCAAGGTCAATCGTCAGGCTCTCAGTGACACCGACAAAGATCGGGCGCGCGCCAAGCGCGGCGATTGCGCCTGGAACCGGCGCTAGGGTAAAGGCGTTTGTCAGGACCGGAGCGCCAGGCTTAACTCCAACCGCGCGCAAGGCCGTAGCAAGCGCATACCCACCCGACGCAACCGCCAACGCATATTTGGCCCCAACGAAAGCCGCGAATTCTTGCTCCAAAAGTGCGGTTTCTGACGTCTCGCCTGCTGCGGTATTGTAGCGGTGCAAGCGGCCATGGCGCAAAACGGCCAGCGCCGCCTCGATACCAGCCTCGGGGATTGGCTCTTGCTGCGTGAAATTTCCTTTGAATACTTCTGACATGAGTATCTCTGCTCCTAACAGCTTAGCCCAGCAATCTGCGTGCGAGGGCGGGTAACTCCGCGAAATCGTCGAGCAACGCCTCGGGGGCAAGCGCGGCCATATCTGCGCCGGATGGTCCAAAGGTCACCAGCACCGATGGCACGCCCGCCGCGCGCGCGGTATTGTGATCCGTATCGCTATCGCCAACCAATAGGCAATGCTCAGACCCACCGGCCTCCCGTGCCGCCGCCAGCAAGGGCGCTGGGTCCGGCTTGCGCACGGGCAAAGTGTCCGCGCCGATTAAGCTGGCAAATTCTTCGAGCACTCCAAGCTCTTCAAACAATTGACGGGCGAGCGCTTCGGGTTTGTTGGTGCAAATTCCAACGGCAAACCCCTCCACCTTGAGCGCCGCTACCGCCGCCATTGCGCCGGGATAGAGCACCGTGTGCACTGCAATGGCAGAGCCATAAGCCTCCAGCAGAAAGGGATAATATTGCGTGACCAGGGCCTCGTCAAAGCTGTGAACCCGCTTGAGCCCGTGCTCTAGCATCATCCGCCCGCCGCGCAGGGCAATCCCTTGATCCACCTCAGGGTCCAAGACATCGCCAAATCCAAGGTCTCTAAAACAGGCATTTGCCGCAGCGATAAGATCGCCGCTGGTATCCGCCAATGTCCCATCGAGATCAAAGATAACCGATGACTTAGCCATGCGCGAAACCCCGCCCATTCGTGTTGCAGACCGTCACGCAAGTTGACCGCAGCCGGGCTTGCGCCTTTAGCGCGATGGGATAAAACGACAGCCACAGAAATACAATGAGCTCGCACCCAAGCGACCTTCGATAAGAGGCCCACTATGCCCGTCGCCACGATCATCCTCGCCGCTGGGCAAGGCACCCGGATGAATTCGGACCGCCCCAAAGTTTTACATCCCATCGCGGGCGCGCCGATGCTGCTGCATGCTATGCGCGCGGCTCAAAGCCTGGATCCCGCGCATCTTGTCGTTGTAGCTGGGCACGGTGCAGAGGCCGTGGAGAAAGCTGCGCGCGCCTATGATCCCGCCGCGCAGATCGTACATCAAACGCAGCAGTTGGGCACGGGCCATGCCGTTCAGACCGCTGCCCCTGCGCTGCGCGACTTTGAAGGTACTGTTTTGGCGATGTTCGGGGACACGCCCTTTGTCACGCCTCAAACGCTGAACAAGCTGGTTGAAGCCAACTCGCGCCATGATATCGTTATTCTCGGCTTTGAGGCCGCCGAGCCCGGGCGCTATGGGCGCTTGGTCGTTGAAGAGGGACAGCTTCAAAAGATCGTCGAGTTTAAAGATTGTACCGCGGACGAGCGGGCCATCACGCTCTGCAATTCTGGCGTTATGGCCTGCCGCGCCCCGCATCTCTTCGCGTTGCTCGCGCAAGCCACAAACGACAACGCGGCGGGAGAATACTATCTAACGGACATTGTTGGCTTGGGGCGCGCCCAGGGGCTTAGCGTTGGGGTTGTCACATGCCCCGAGGCCGAGACGCTTGGGATCAACACCCGGACCGAATTGGCCGCGGCAGATGCCCTGTTTCAATCCCGCGCAAAAGCGGCGCTACAAGAGCAAGGCGTGACGCTGCTGGGCCCGGACAGCACCTATTTTGCCTTTGATACCGAGATTGGGCGCGATGCGATCATCGACCCGCATGTCTATTTCGGCCCAGGCGTGCGGGTAGAGCCCGGCGCGCATATCCGCGCATTCAGCCATCTGGAAGGATGCCATGTCTCAACCGGCGCGATTGTTGGCCCCTTTGCCCGGCTGCGCCCCGGCACGCAGCTTGGTGCGGATGTCCGGGTGGGCAATTTTGTCGAAATCAAAAATGCAGAGCTCGATACTGGGGCGAAGGTCAATCATCTGAGCTATATCGGAGATGCCCAGATCGGCGCTTCGGCAAATATCGGCGCAGGAACGATCACCTGCAACTATGATGGGTTCGGAAAATACCGTACCGAGATTGGGGCGGGCGCGTTTATCGGCTCGAATACTATGCTGGTGGCGCCGCTCTCCGTTGGCTCTGGGGCGATGACCGTCACCGGTTCGGTCATCACGAAGGATGTCCCGGCAGATGCTGTGGCCTCGGCCCGTGCGGCCCAGGAGGTCAAGCCAGGCTTCGCGCCTAAACTGTTCGATATGTTAAAGAGACGAGCCCGGAAACGCCGAGAGGAGGAGGAATAATGTGTGGAATCGTTGGGGTCCTCGGCGATCACGAAGTTGCGCCGATCTTGGTCGAAGCCCTCAAACGGCTTGAATATCGCGGATATGATAGCGCCGGGATTGCGACGATAAACAAAGGTGTCCTTGATCGCCGCCGAGCCGTTGGAAAGTTGGTGAACCTTTCGGATCTGCTGGTCCATTCCCCGCTCGCGGGCAAGGCCGGCATTGGCCATACCCGCTGGGCGACCCATGGCGCTCCGTCGGTGGACAATGCCCATCCGCACAAGGCTGGCCCGGTCGCCGTGGTGCATAATGGCATCATTGAAAACTTCCGCGAGCTGCGGGCGGAGCTTGTCGCCGCCGGGCTTGAATTCAGCACAGAGACCGACACAGAAACCGTCGCCTTGCTGGCGCAGCACCACCTAAGCCAAGGGAAAACCCCGCAAGACGCTGTCTTTGCGACCTTAGAAAAGCTGGAAGGCGCGTTCGCCTTGGTCTTTTTGTTCGAAGGTGAGGAGGATTTGATCGTCGCGGCGCGCAAAGGCTCGCCGCTCGCCATTGGACATGGCGCGGGGGAAATGTATGTGGGCTCGGACGCGATTGCGCTTGCGCCGCTCACTGACCGGATCACCTATCTCGAAGAAGGAGACCGCGCCGTTATTACCCGTTCCGGCGTGCAAGTCTTTGATGCGGAAGGGAAACCCGTCGAACGTGCCTGCAAGCAAGTCCAGATCGAAGCCACGCGGATCGACAAAGCAGGTTACAAGCACTTCATGGCGAAAGAAATCGCCGAACAGCCGACGGTACTTTCTCAAACGCTGGCGCGGTATATCTCGGATGCGGGGGAGATCAACCTTCCTGCTCCGCTCGATTTTACAAAGTTTGAGCGCATCACCATGGTCGCGTGCGGCACGGCCTACTACGCCTGTTTGACGGCTAAGTATTGGTTTGAACGCATCGCACGTCTTCCTGTCGAAGTCGATGTCGCCTCTGAGTTTCGCTATCGCGAACCGCCCATTCCCGCAGGTACGCTTGCGATATTTGTCTCGCAGTCTGGGGAAACGGCCGATA
>CAYWNJ010000251.1:0-4264 GCA_964459535.1 uncultured Rhodobacterales bacterium | reverse complement strand
CAATCTGCGTCGCTCCCAATTCACGCAGATAATCCCCCGTCTCTGGCCGGCCCGTCACCGCCGCAACCTCATGCCCGAGACGCGCCAGGATCGCCGTCGCGACCGACCCAACACCTCCAGCGGCGCCCGTCACCAAAACCGGCCCATCCTTAATCCCATGATCTTCCAGCGCCATAACTGCAAGCATTGCCGTAAAGCCAGCCGTCCCAACGGCCATCGCTTGCCGTGTATCAAGCCCCGCTGGCAGCGGCACCAACCAATCCGCCTTAACCCGCGCCTTTTGCGCATAACCGCCCCAATGCACCTCGCCAACGCGCCAGCCGGTTAACACAACCTTGTCCCCCGGCGCATAACGCGCATCCTCCGACGCCTCGACCGTCCCCGCAAAATCAATCCCAGGCACATGCGGATAGGCACGCACCAAGCCGCCCCCCGGCCCAATGCAAAGCCCATCCTTGTAGTTCACGGTCGAATATTCCACCGCGATCACCACATCCCCCGCAGGCAAATCCTCCAAACCAATCTGAGCGACCGCCGCCGAGGTCTTGCCGCTTTCATCGTCCTTATTCACCACCAACGCGTTGAACATCTTATCCCCTTTCCGAAGGGCCGCCCCTTCATTTCGCTAAATAAACCGCGGGGTCTGGGGCAGAGCCCCAGTCCCTCCGCCTAAATCCAAAACCGCTCTTGCACCTGCGCGGGCCGCATCCCATCTGGCGTCTCCACCTCCAGCGCCGTCCCTGCATCCCAATGGGTCATCCGAACCATCCCAATCGCCACATTTGTTCCAAAATCCGGCGAATACGCGGCCGAGGTTACACGTCCCACACGTTTACCCCCCGCATAGACCGGCCACACCCGATCACACGGGGGCAGATCTCCCTCAATCGCTATCGGCCTGATCTGCTGCACTGGCCCTTCCTTGGCCACCCGAAGCAGCGCATCACGACCAATGCAGCCAATCGCGGTCTGCGTATCACAGAACCGACCCAACCCACACTCATGCGGCGTATTATCGTCGGTCATGTCATTGCCATAGGACAACAATCCGCCCTCAATCCGCTCGATCAAATTCGGACATCCCGCCCGAACCTCAAGATCTTCACCGGCTGCAAACAGCGCATTCCAAAGCGGCATCCCAATTTCGCTACCTTCGACATAAATCTCAAAGCCACCCTGCTTGGAATAACCAGAGCGTGCAATCGCCAGATCTTTCCCCTCATACTGGAACATATCGAACCGAAAAAAGCGAATATCCCGCACACGATCCCCAAAGACGCGGGCCATCAGCTCATCCGCTTTCGGACCTTGCACGGCGAGCGGGCTCACATCCGGCTCATCAACCAGCACGTCCAGCCGATAGCCATTCGCAATCCCCTTCACCCAAAGCAACAAATCGGAATCCGCGATGGAAATCCACCAGCGATCCTCGCTAAGCTTCACCGCAACCGGATCATTCAACATGCCCCCCGTCTCGTCCACGATGGGCACATAATAGCACTGCCCTGGCAACATCCGCCGCAGATCGCGCGGGGTTAGCATTTGCATCAACCGCCCCGCATCGGGGCCGCGCAGCTCGACTTGGCGCTCAACCGCGACATCCCAAACCTGCACATGACGCTTGAGATGATGATAATCGGCCTCAGGACTCTCAAAAACCGTCGGCAGAAGCATCCGATTGTAAACCGAATAGGCCTTAACCCCAGCCGCCTCGACACCTTCGGAAAACGGCGTCCGGCGCAGCCGACGCGAAGGAGAAATCAATGCCATCAAAAATCCTCCGGCATAAAGGCTAAATCGCTGACCGGCGCCTTCAGCCCGGCTGCGGTGAGCATCGCGTGAACCTGACCGCGGTGATGGGTCTGGTGGTTAAAAAGCTGCATCACGCAAACCGCAAGCGGCTTGGTCAGATCGCGCCCCGTCATGCCCGAATGCCAGGTCAAAGTGCCGTCCAACCCGTCGTTCCTCAGCGCCCCCGCCCAAGCCGAAATACCCGCGTCCATCTGAACCCGCGCGGCGCGCCAGCTGGCAAAGTCGGGTGTATAATCGGTGTGGGGCCTGCCCTTATCAGGGGGTGCGATACTGGGATCAAAGCGACTCATCCAGATCGTATCGCCCCAAAGCACATGGTTCAGCGTCGCCAGGATCGAGCCAAAAAAGGCCCCGCGATCCGCGCGCAGCACCGCCTCATCAACGTCTTTCAACGCCTCGACAAGCTGATGATTTTGCCAGGAATTATAGCGCGCCATCTCGCGCACGTAGTTCGGGTCGATCAAGGGGTTGGGCCTTTCCAGTCGATCGGGCAAACCTCTGCCGATTTGCCGCCAAAGTCCCAAACACGGCCATAGTCACGTATTTTGGACTTCAAGCCGACCGCCGCGATAATATCCGGCCCCATCCAGTATTTGGAATTCGAGATCATCACCGGATGTTCGGGCGACTTGCCGCCCACAAACTCAATCTCACCCTGGATTTTGCGCCCAATCATGATCGAGCGGCGATTGCCCTCGCGCACAATCTCAACTGGCGCGCGCTCGGCTCCGATAATCTCGGAAACCAGCATGGTAAAGAGCCCCGTCGTCCCCCCAGCCGCGCCCGAGAAAATCTGCAAGATGCCATTGTAAGCCTTGCCCGAGGCGCGCTCGTCCACATAAGCGGCAACCTTCCAATTGCCCTCGCCCATGCGGCCCGGAATATCGACCAGCAGGCCAACATTCAGACCGCCCAAGTCCTCGCCCTCGTAATGCCCTTCATCAATCGCGATGGCCATCCAGGCGTGGCAATGCCCCTCGGTCGGGGGATGCGCGCCCAGGCTGACCACGCAAGGGCAAAACACCGTGCAAGAGCAGTTCAAGAACAGCTCCCCCTTGATCGCCCACTCGGTCGCACGCATTTGCCGCCGCCCCGGATTGGGCATCCGGCTGTCAATCCGTTGCGAGACCGGAAGCCGGTCCGCATTTGGCTTTTTCTTAAGCGCCATCTTTTTCCTCCCTTATCCGATTATAGGCCAAGCGATCACGCCCAGCCCCGCAGCAATCAGCACCGCGCCCATCGGTTTTGTCACAACATGCCCAATTTGCGGCAGCTTTTCGAGCACCATAAAGAGCGTCGCAAGCCCCATCCAGGCCAGGTTCATCACGCCGCCAACAAAGCCGAGCGCCATGAACCCCCAACAACAGCCGACGCAAAACGCGCCCAGGCCCAGACCCATCCGCAGCCCGCCGGCAAAACCCGTCTGCCAATGCCCCAAGAAATACATCGCGGGGCTATGACACACACCGTGGCAAATCTCCTTGGCGCGGGTGAATTGAAACAGCCCGACCAGGGTCAAAAGCCCGCCCGCGAACCAAGGTGAATAGGCAATGCCCAGCATATCCACCGCGCCGCCAAAGAGCAGGGCAAGCTGCGCGCCCGTAATCAGCGCTGCAAAAGCGACCCAAACCACGAAATAGCCTAGCAGAACCCCCCACCAGCCCGCGCGGGTTCCGGTGGCCGAGCGCATGAGATCTTCGTAAGCTTGTAGGGTCGGTACCAGCGTTGGCAGCATCATCGCTGCCATCATCCCCGCCCACATCACAAAGAGCGGGCTGAAATTCGCCATCGGCATATACATGGGCATGCGCGGGTCCATCGCGGCCATGCGCCGCCCCATCTCGTCCGGGCGGCCCAGCAGATCCAGCCCCATACCGGTGCTCATCAGATACATCCAAGCCCAAGCGGCCAGAATGATCCCGAAAAAGAGCAGCCAGCTGGCAGAACGAAGAGCAGAGGCCATATCGACTCACATGCAGAAATAATGCTAAGCTAAATGTCAGACATTTAATTGTATGACAAATGAAAACTGACCTGCCCCGCCCTGCGGATCTATCCGCGCAGATCGCCGATGCGATCCGAGATGGGATTATCTCGGGCGCGCTGGACGTCAATCAACGCCTCCCGTCCGAGGCTGAACTTGCCGAGCTATACTCGGTCTCGCGCCCGACGGTGCGGGAGGCGCTCAAGCGGCTCGCCGCGCAATCCCTAATTCGCACCCAGCGTGGCGCGACGGGCGGCGCTTTTGTGAATCGGCTGAGTTTCGAGGACGCCTATACCCAGCAAATCACCACCTCGACCCTGCTGCTTAGCATGAATGCGGTCAGCTTTGATGTCGCCTGCGAGGCGCGCTATGCGCTTGAGCGCGCCTGCGCCCCGCTTGCCGCGCAGCGCCGGACCGATGCGCAACTTGCCGCGATGCGCGCGGAGATTCGCCGCCAGTCTGAGCCCG
>CAYWNJ010000250.1:0-4267 GCA_964459535.1 uncultured Rhodobacterales bacterium | reverse complement strand
GTCTTCAAACCGGCTATAAGCGGATTGGGCGTCAGCTACGGTCAGGATCGGCCGGGTTGGTCGGATCTTGATGTGGCCCAATCTCGCCGCTTGGCGCGCCGCGCGGTGGGACTTTGCGATCACTAGGAAAACCGGCTGCCCGGCATAGTGTACCTGATCTACCGCGAGCAGGGGCTCATCATGGGCAGAGGGCGAGACATCATTGGCAAAGGGTAGGTCTGATGCACTGAGAACCGCAACGACGCCGGGATGGGCGCGCACGGCTTCGAGATCCAGCGCCGTGATCTGACCCGCCGCAACTGGGCTTAAGCCAAAGGCCAAATGCAGGGTTCCGCGCGGTGTTGGTTGATCATCAACATACCGCGCCGCGCCGGTGACGTGCAGACGGGCCGCATCATGGGGGAGGGCGTCGCCGACGCTCATGGCATAACCTCTCGGACAGAGGGAGACTGAACGAACCGCTGCCACAGCATCGCTTTGGCCGCGTCGCGCCGATAGGTTTGCGAGGCGCGAAGATCGCTCAGCGGGGTAAAATCCTCATCAAGCGCGTCCATCGCAGCGAGGATTGTCGCCTCGGACCAAGGCTTGCCAATCAGCGCGGCCTCTGCCGCTTTGGCCCGTTTGGGTGTGCCCGCCATGCCGCCATAGGCAAGCCTGGCGGTTGTCACTAAGTCGTCGCGCATGTCGATCCAAAAACATCCGCAGACAGCCGAGATGTCTTGATCAAAGCGCTTTGAGAGCTTCGCGCAGCTGAGCCGATCCGGGGCGCGTGGGATCGTAATGTGCGTTAAGAACTCACCGGGGGCCCGATCTTGCCGCCCGTAGTCCAAGAAAAAGTCAGCGATGGGCATGGTTCGGATTTGGTCGCCGCGCCGCAGGTGGAGCGTAGCATCAAGTGCGATCAGCGCGGGGCTGCCATCGCCAATGGGCGATGCATTCGCGACATTCCCGCCAATCGTCGCCGCGTTGCGCACCTGGACCGAGCCGAAACGGTTTAAAAGCGCAGCAAAAGCCGGGTAATGCGGCGCGATGGCCGCTTGCAGATCGCTCACGCGCGTTGCGGCGCCGATTAGGATTTGGTCGTCGGTGACGTGGATCCCTGCAAGCTCGGGTATCTTCGACAGAAACGCGACCTCGCCCAAGTCACGGAATTCTTTAGTAACCCAAAGCCCAATATCAGTCGCGCCTGCGATCAATGTGGCGTCAGGGTGGTCCATATACCAAGCGGCGAATGCCTCTAAACTGTCGCCTGGCGCGGCGGGCAGCCGTGCGGCATCGTGCATATGGTCCGGCACAGGCAACGTTTGCGCCGCCTCTGCCGCGCGGACAATCGAGGCATACCCGGTGCAGCGACAAAGATTTCCAGCCAGTGCGGTGTCCCAATCGGTAACGCCGTTGAGATGCGCGCAGGCCATGCTCGTGATAAATCCCGGCGTGCAAAACCCGCATTGCGCACCATGACAATCAATCATCGCCTGCTGTACCGGATGCAACGTGCCGTCGGGCGCGGCAATCCCCTCGACCGTCCGCACCGCCTTGCCCTCAAGCTGCGGCAGAAATAAAAGGCAGGCGTTCAGCGCGCAGGCCCTTTTCGCATCGGTCACAATGACCGAGCAAGCCCCGCAGTCGCCTTCGTTGCAGCCCTCTTTGGTGCCGGTCAAGCCTTGCTCTTCCCGCAACCAGTCGAGCAGCGTGACGGTCGGATCGGGAACAGAAAGAGAGACGGGCGTTCCGTTTAAGACAAACGCGATGTCCATCTCTTCTCGATCCTTCCTGCCAGCCATCGGGTTTAGGATGGCAAGGGCATTCTTGAGTTGCAAGCCAATTGGGCTTTTCGGTTTGGATGCGGCCCTCTATCATTCTGCCTATGGCCGCTCCGCGAGTCATCCACTTGCGCACGCATTCTGAGTATTCGCTGCTTGAGGGTGCGCTGCGGCTAAAGTCTCTGCCCAAGCTCTGTGCAGACCACAACATGCCTGCCTTGGCGCTGACGGATACGAATAACATGTTCGCCGCGCTGGAGTTTTCGGTGACGATGGCAAAGGCCGGGGTTCAACCGATCTTGGGCTGCCAGGTTGATCTGGCCGAGGCGCAACGCGCTATGGGAGAGCGCCAAAACCCGCCAGCGCCCCTGGTTCTGCTCGCGCAGTCCGAGGCGGGGTATGCCCATCTGATGCAGCTAAATTCCCGCCTTTATCTGCGCGATGGCGGTGGGCTGCCGCATGTGACGCTGGATGAAATCTCGGCTTGCTCTGAGGGCGTTATCTGTTTGACCGGCGGACCAAACGGCCCACTGGGCGCGTTGATCCAAGCGGGCCAGCAACCCGCGGCAGAGGCGTTGCTGGGCCAACTCGCCGCCATTTTTCCGGACCGGCTCTATGTCGAGCTTCAGCGCCATCCCGGCCCGGATGGCTTGCCTGTGGCCGAGCGCCTGACCGAGCGTGCCAGCATCGAAATGGCCTATGCCAAAGACCTCCCGCTGGTTGCGACCAATGACGTCTATTTTCCCAAAGCCGAGATGTATGAGGCGCATGACGCGCTGATTTGTATCGCTGAGGGCGCCTATGTTGATCAGCAAGAGCCGCGCCGCCGCCTGACCGCTCAGCACTATTTCAAAAGCCCTGCCGAGATGGCGACCCTCTTTGCGGATCTGCCCGAGGCGCTGGAGAATACGATTGAGATAGCCCGCCGCTGCGCCTTTATGGCCACAACGCGCGATCCAATCCTTCCAAAATTTGCCGATGACGAGGTCGAGGAGCTGCGCCACCAAGCGCGCGCGGGTCTAAAAGCCCGGCTGGATGTCATTCCTCATGCGGCGGCACAAGCGGAATACGAAGAGCGGTTGGAGTTCGAACTTGGGATCATCGAACGGATGGGCTTTCCCGGTTATTTCCTGATCGTGGCTGACTTCATCAAATGGGCCAAAGGGCAGGGTATTCCCGTGGGTCCAGGGCGTGGCTCGGGGGCGGGCAGCCTTGTCGCCTATGCGCTGACGATCACGGACCTTGATCCTTTGCGCTACGCGCTCCTCTTCGAGCGGTTTTTGAACCCGGATAGGGTGTCGATGCCAGATTTTGACATCGATTTTTGCATGGACCGGCGCGAAGAGGTCATCCGGTATGTGCAAGAGAAATATGGCCGGGATCGGGTTGGTCAGATTATCACTTTTGGCGCGCTCCTCTCCAAGGCTGCGGTGCGGGATATCGGGCGCGTGTTGCAGATGCCCTATGGCCAGGTGGATCGGCTCAGCAAGCTGATCCCGGTGGAGGGGGTCAAGCCGGTCTCGATTGACAAAGCGCTTGCCGATGAGCCGCGGCTGCGTGAAGAGGCGCGCGCCGAAGAGGTCGTGGACCGCCTGCTCACATATGGCCAGCAGGTCGAGGGGCTGCTCCGCAACGCTTCAACCCATGCGGCAGGTGTTGTGATTGCAGATCGGTCCTTGGATGCGCTGGTGCCGCTTTACCAAGATCCGCGTTCGGATATGCCCGCGACACAATTCAACATGAAATGGGTTGAGCAAGCGGGGCTGGTGAAGTTCGATTTCCTGGGCCTTAAGACGCTGACCGTGATCCAAAATGCCGTGGATATAATCCGCGCCTCTGGTCGCGACCTGCATATCGCGGCGGATGGGACAGAGCTTTACACCCCCAGCCCTGGCACGCGGAACGATATCAATGCGATCCCGCTGGATGATGAAGCTTCCTACAAGCTCTACACCGCGGCACGCACCGTGGCGGTGTTCCAGGTGGAAAGCTCAGGCATGATGGACGCGCTCAAGCGCATGAAACCGACTTGCATCGAGGATATCGTTGCGCTCGTTGCGCTCTATCGTCCGGGGCCGATGGAGAACATTCCCAAATATTGCGAGGTCAAGAATGGCCAGAGTGCGCGGGCCTTTCTCCACCCGTCGGTGGATCACATCTTGGACGAAACCCAAGGCATCATTGTCTACCAAGAGCAGGTGATGCAGATCGCGCAAGAAATGGCGGGGTATACGCTGGGCGGTGCGGACCTGCTGCGCCGCGCGATGGGCAAAAAGATCCAAGAAGCGATGGATGCAGAGCGCCCCAAATTCCTTGAAGGCGCGGCAAAAAACGGGGTGGATGAAGACAAAGCCATCGAGGTTTGGAACCTGCTCGACAAATTCGCGAATTATGGCTTCAACAAGTCGCACGCAGCAGCCTACGCGGTGGTGAGCTATCAGACCGCCTGGCTGAAGGCGAACCATCCTGTCGAGTTTATGGCCGGGGTGATGAATTGCGACATC
>CAYWNJ010000249.1:0-4297 GCA_964459535.1 uncultured Rhodobacterales bacterium | reverse complement strand
TCGCTCAGGTGTCGCGCCATGGTTGCTGACATAAATCGCGCAGAACTTAGGTGGCAATCGCCATCCCGCGGTCTGGCTTTCGCCCGGCTCTTTGCGTTGTGGCGATGTCTGCTCACGGCCGATGGTGTCTCAGGTTTAAACCGAAGCGCTTTAGCGTATCGGGCGAGGCTAAGGCGGATGGAGGTGACGCCCTCTAAAAGAAACTCTGCGGATCCACGTCAATTGTCAGGCGTATGCCATTCTGAGGACGTAGCTTCTGCAACCAAAGGCGCAGCGCCTGTTGAACCGGCGCGCCTTTTGGCGCTTTGACCAGCAACCGCACGCGATACCGCCCTCTGATGCGCGTGATTGGCGCCGGGGCAGGTCCCAAAACCTGCGCATCAATCCGGCGCAGTGGCGCATCCGCCCGCGCCAATTGCGTACCCAAATCAAAGAGCGGCGGCGCCTCCGGCCCGCTTAAGATGATCCCGACCAACCGGCCAAAGGGGGGCATGCCAATTGCGGCGCGCTCGGCGGCTTCGGCTTGCCAAAACGCTTCTTCTTTGCCCGCCAGAATCGCGCGGATCACAGGATGATCGGGCTGGTAGGTCTGCAAGACCGCCTCTCCTGGCTTGTCCGCGCGACCTGCCCGCCCTGCAACCTGGCGGATCAGTTGGAACGTGCGCTCAGCAGCCCTTAGATCAGAGCCTTGAAGGCTAAGATCCGCGTCAATTACGCCTACCAAGGTCAGCTTGGGAAAATTATGCCCTTTCGCGACCAATTGCGTGCCAAGGATAATGTCGGCCCCGCCCTCAGCGATCCCTTCGATTTCCGCTTTGAGCGCGCGCGCCGTGCCAAACATGTCTGAGCTAAGCGCCGCAACGCGCGCCTGCGGGAAGAGGCTCGTGACCTCCTCGGTCAACCTCTCGATGCCGGGACCAACCGGGGCCAGCCGGTCCTCAGCGCCGCAGGCCGGGCACTGGGACGGGATCGGCGCGGTCTCGCCGCATTGATGGCAGACAAGTCGGTTTTGAGAGCGATGCTCGACCATGCGCGCATCGCATTGAAAACACGCGATCTGATGACCGCACGCCCCGCATAAGGTGATCGGCGCATAGCCCCGCCGGTTGATGAACAAAAGTGCTTGCTCTCCCGCAGAGACCCGGCCCGCCACCAAATCCGTCAGCTCGGGCGAGATCCAGCGCCCTTTCGGCAGCTTCACCGGGCGCATATCGAGCGCGCGCAAAACCGGCAGCCGGGCCGGGCCAAAGCGCGCACTCAGATCCAACCGCTGGTATTTGCCGGCCTGCGCGTTGCTCCAGCTTTCTAAGCTTGGCGTTGCAGAGGCCAGCACGACCTGCGCCCCGCAGAGAGAGGCGCGCAGCACTGCCATATCCCGCGCGTTATAGAGCACGCCCTCTTCTTGCTTATAAGAGCTGTCATGCTCTTCATCGACCACAATCAGACCCAAGTTTTGAAATGGCAAAAACAGCGCCGAACGGGGTCCGATCACGAGCTGCGCCTGGCCTTGGCCAACCATCCGCCAAATACGCCGCCGCTCGGTCAGGGTCGCGCCGGAATGCCATTCCGCCGGGCGGGCGCCAAAGCGCGCCTCAACCCGTTTAACGAATTCTGCGGTCAGCGCGATTTCAGGCAGCAGGACAAGGACTTGCCGCCCCCGCCGCAGCGTTTCGGCAACGGCTTCAAGATAAACCTCGGTCTTGCCGGAGCCTGTTACGCCGCGCAGCAATGTCGTCCCGTATTGCTCGGTCCGAACCGCCGCGCGAAGCGCTTGCGCGCCTTGGGCCTGCTCTTCGGTCAGCGTTTTTCCTGGCGCATCGGCGTTCAGCCGGGCAAAGGGCAAATCGCGCGGGCTGTCCTCCTCGGCCAAGACCCCTTGCGCCACCAACCCCTTGATCACGGACGTGGAAACGCCCGCAAGTTCTGCAAGCTCGCGCAGGGTAAGGCCGAGATCGCCTTGCTCTGCGAAGACCGCCAAAACCCGCGCCCGCGCCGCTGTGGCGCGATCAGGCTCTTGCTCTGCGCGGCGATAGACCTTGCGCATTGAGGGCGGATCGCCCAGGCCCGGTGCACGCGTAGCCAGACGCAGCATTGCGGGCATTGGGGTGAGCGTATAGCCCGCCGCTTTTTGCAAAAAGAGGCGCAATTCATCGCGCATCGGCGCGACATCCAGCACATGGGACACGGGGCGGATCTTGCTGCGCTCATAACCGCCCTGCCCCGCCCCCCAGACAACGCCCAGCACCTTGCGCGGCCCCAAGGGCACCTCGACAAACGCGCCAAGATGACACCCCCCCTCGGGCGCATAATAGTCAAGCAGCCGATCAAGCGGCTGCGTGGTTAGCACCGCGACCAAGTCGCCTGGGTTAAAGAACTGTGGGGCCGCCGACATGGGTCTTGTGTAAATCCACCAAAGAGGGGTTCCGAGCCCCTTGATCATGGGCTAAACCCGGCGCAAGGCCAACCCATTTGCCCCATGAGGAGTTGTGATCATGAAGTTCTTTGTCGACACTGCCGAAATCGACGCAATCGCCGAGTTGAACGCGCTGGGGATGGTGGATGGGGTGACCACGAACCCATCGCTGATCCTCAAGTCCGGGCGCGACATCCTGGAGGTAACGCGCGAGATATGCGCCCTGGTCGAAGGCCCGGTGAGCGCAGAGGTCGTTGCGACCGAGGCTGATCAAATGGTGGCTGAGGGGCGGAAACTGGCGGAGATTGCCCCAAATATCACCGTTAAACTGCCGCTGACCTGGGACGGGCTAAAGGCGTGCAAAATCCTTTCCGGCGAGGGTAAAATGGTGAATGTGACTTTGTGTTTTAGCGCCAATCAAGCGCTGCTTGCCGCCAAAGCGGGCGCCACCTTTATCTCGCCCTTTATCGGACGGCTGGATGACATGAGCCTCAATGGGCTCGAATTGATCGAGGACATCCGCACGATCTACGACAATTATGGCTTTGAAACACAAATCTTGGCGGCATCGATTCGCTCGGTTGGCCATGTTCAGGAATGCGCGCGTATTGGCGCTGATGTGATGACGGCGCCGCCCGATGTGATCAAAAAGCTGGCAATGCACCCTTTGACCGACAAAGGGCTTGAGCAATTCCTCGCGGATTGGAGCAAAACGGGGCAAAAGATCCTCTAACCCTCGCCCTCAGCCGCCCGCTTTGGCGCAACTTGGCAACAGCCCGTTGCGGAAACGGTGATCCCTATTTTCAGGGCAGATTTATGCGCCGATCCATGCTAAAGACGCGCAAACCGACATGAGCCGCTTATGACCAGCACACCCAAAATTGACGATGAGCTGCGCGCCGCTATCCTGTCACACCCGGATGTGATCCTGGACGACAAGGATTTGATGCGCGCCTTGGTCGCCGCCAACGAAAAGGCGGCGGGTGGGAATATCGTCGATCTGCGCGGTATCGCGATGGCGCGGCTTGAAAGCCGCCTTGACCGGCTGGAAGATACTCATCGCAACGTGATCGCTGCGGCCTATGAGAACCTCGCCGGGACCAATCAAGTACACCGCGCCATTTTGCGCATGTTGGACCCGGTCGAGTTTGAGAACTTTTTGAAGGATCTCGGCGGCTCGGTCGCTGAAATCTTGCGCGTTGATTGCGTCAAGTTGATCCTTGAGTCGGCGCAGAGTGGCAATGATCCGGCCATTCAACGCCTTGGCGATGTGCTCAGCGTTGCCGAGCCGGGCTTTATCGACGCTTATTTGTCCGGCGGGCGCAATATTGCCACGCGGCAAGTCACCCTGAGGCAGCTGGAAGCGGGCGAGGCGCGGATATACGCCGACCGCGCAAGGTGGATCCGTTCTGAGGCCAGCCTTAAGCTTGACTTTGGCGAAGGACGTCTGCCCGGTCTGCTCGTTTTAGGGGCAGAAGATCCGCATATGTTCAGCCCGAGCCAAGGCACCGACCTCTTGGCGTTTTTCGCGGGCGTGTTTGAACGGATCATGCGCCGCTGGCTCTCATGATCTCAGAGCAAGCGCGCGATCTGCTTGCGGCCTTCCTGGCGCATCAGACGCGTCTCAGCGGGGCTGCGGAGAATACAGCCGAGGCGTATGCCGTTGATCTGCGCGATTTCCTAAGCTTTATGACCGAGCATAAGGGCGCCTTGCAGGGCAGCGCGGCCATGGCCGGTGTGACGACATCGGACATGCGCGCCTGGATGGCACATACCCGCTCGACAGGAACCGGCGCGCGCTCTTTGGCGCGCAAACTTTCCGCTGTTAAGAGCTTTTACAAATGGCTCGCACCGCGCGAGGGGTTTGAGCCAACCGCTGTCCTG
>CAYWNJ010000248.1:0-4311 GCA_964459535.1 uncultured Rhodobacterales bacterium | reverse complement strand
CTCATCGCGCAACATCTGCTGGCGGTCTGCCAATGATTGCGCCGCTTGCCCACCCTCTTGGCCTTGACCACGTGACGGATCTGTGCCGCTACCACTCTCGCCCTGCTGTCCGGATTGCCCTTGCTGGCTGTGCTGCTGGCCGCGCCCTTGTCCCCCGTCGCGGCCTTGGTTCTGCTGGCTTTCGCCGCGCTGAGCGTTTGGGTTGAACTGCTCCTGCAATTCGCGAAAGGCTTCATCGCTGAGGCCTTGCTGCTCGCGCAGCGTATCCGCGAGACCTTCCATCGCTTGCTCACCCGCGTTTTGCCCTTGCTGGCCTTGCTGGCGCGCGACGCGCATATTTTCCATCAGCTCTTGTAGCTCTTGCAACGCTTGTTGGGCCTCGGCCATGCGGCCTTGCTCCATCAGCTCTTGGATCCGATCCATCATGCGCTGCAAGTCGTCTTGGTTCATTTGCAGCGCGTTCTCTCCGCCGCTGCGCTCTTCGTTTTCTTCGGCGTCGAGTTCGGCGCTACGGGCAAGCTGCTGCAAGTAGTCCTCTGTCGCACGGCGCAATTCGTCCATGAGCTCCGCGATTTCCGCATCCGATGCCCCTTCGCGCATCGCCTGGTTCAAGCGTTCTTGCGCGGCGCGCATCCGTTCAAGCGCGCTCGCTAGATCCCCTTCCTCAATCGCGAGGGCGAGGTCCCAAAGCGTTTGCGCGATCTCAGCCTGTTGCGCGTCTGTCATGCCATAATGCGCAAGCGTTTCGATCCGGCGTATCTGACGGTGCAATTGCAAATACTGCGTTCTGGACCGAAACACGGCGTCCGGCTGATAGCTCACCGCGCGCAGGATTTGGGCCGCGCGCGTGGCGTTCTCGCGCGACCAAAGCAGATCCCGGCGCTGTTCGGCAATCGCAGCCGCGAGCGGGTCAAAGAAACGCCGCCCTGGCAGCACCATTTGAAAGGGTGCGCTTAGGCCTTGCTGCTCTGCCGCGTCGAGCACGCTAAGGGTCGCCGTCACCGGCAAATTGGCCCACGGATGTTCCGAGAAATCCTCAACCAAGCGTTCTTCGAACTGGGCGCGATTTCCGATAATGGGCAGGGGGAGTGGGGCGAGCAAGGCAGGCCGGGGCTCGGGCGCGGCTTGCAATCCATGGCGGCGATCCACCGACGCAAGATCAAGCTCGAACACCGCTTCGCCTGCCGCAATGCCATAGTCGTCACGCGCGGCAAAGGGCAAGGTCATCTCGCCCAGTGCGGTTGCCTCTGGATCGTTCAAGACCTGCACGCTGGGCGTCTCATCGGGGATCATCACCACATCCCAGCGCCGCCCGCCCGGCCCATCAATCTCAATCGTGCCATCCTGGACAACAACGAAGTCTTGGGCCGGATCCGAGGCGGGCGGCACCGCGCTTGTCCGGGCAGA
The DNA here is from genome assembly GCA_964459535.1 of uncultured Rhodobacterales bacterium. Classification (GTDB taxonomy): domain Bacteria; phylum Pseudomonadota; class Alphaproteobacteria; order Rhodobacterales; family Rhodobacteraceae; genus JBCBCP01. The sequence goes on along the minus strand of CAYWNJ010000248.1, from coordinate 2,904 downwards.
GACGGTTTCCGAGACCGTCAACGCGCCAAGCTCTCCGTAAAGCCGCAGGGTAATAAGGCTTCCTTCGGGCACGCGCAGCTCGCCTGCTGGGATATCGCCGAGATAAATGGTAGGGCGCTGGGTATAGCGCGGGCTCTCGGCCCAACCCTCCCAAACCGGCCCTGTTGCCAGCGTCTGCTCGCCCGGCACCATCTGAGACACTGAGCCCACGCGCCAGACCGAACCGAAGAGCAGAGCAACCAGAAACAGCAAAAGCGCCGCGTAGCGCAGGGCAAAGGGATCCCGGCGCGCCGTGCGTAAATCAGCCGAGACGGCCCGCGCCTGCGCCGCGCGCGCCCGCATCCGCGCCTGATGGGCGCGCCAGACCGCCGCCGATTTTGCATTTTCCGCCCCTATGGCTTGCACGTCCAAGAGTGCATTCAGGGGGCGACCGGGCAGACTTTCGTCTAGACGGGCAAGCGCGGCGTCCCAGCTTGGCAGGCGAAATGTCCAAAAGGCAAAGCCGAGCGCTACGAGCCCCGCGAGGCAGGTCAAGACGCCTGCACCCCAAACAAGCTCGACCGCAACCAAATCTTGGAGCCCAAGCATCAGCGCGCCGAGTGCGGCAAGGACAATTGCGAGCAAGGGCCAAAGGGCATGAGTCAGCCGCTCAGCCAGCAGGCCGAGCCAGGTCAGGTACAGCGCCACGCGAACCTTGGGCAATTGCGCGAGACCGGCGCGCGTCTTGAGTTGTGTCATACTCTCCCCCGGTTAGCGGGTGCAGGGCTGAAACGTTATAGCCACTCTGGAATAGTATCGCGATTGATGATGTCGTCAAAGGTTGGACGTGCGCGGATCACCGCGTATTGATCTTGATGCACCAAAACCTCGGGGATCAGAGGGCGGGTATTGTACTCGCTGCTCATCACCGCCCCATAGGCACCAGCAGAGCGAAACGCGACCAATGCCCCTGCGTTTAAGGCCGGCATCATGCGCTGCTTGGCAAAGGTGTCGCCCGATTCGCAGACCGGGCCTACAATATCGTAGGGCGTCTGCTCGGCACCGGGGGCGGGTTCGATAACCGGGATGATATCGTGATAGGCCTCGTACATCGCGGGGCGAATCAGATCATTCATTGCGCCATCTAGGATCAGAAAGTCGCGCTCTGCCCCGGATTTCACATAGATAACCTTTGAGACCATCAAACCCGCATTGCCCGCGATCAACCGGCCCGGCTCAATCTCGATCTCGCAGCCCAGATGTCCAACAGTGCGTTCGATCAATGCGCCATAGTCGGTCGGCAAGGGCGGCGCCTCGTTCGAGCGGGCATAGGGAATGCCAAGGCCGCCCCCAAGGTCGAGACGGCGGATATTGTGGCCGTCGGCGCGCAGGGTTTCGGTCAGCTCGGCCACCTTGCGATAGGCCAGCTCAAAGGGCGCAAGCTCGGTCAGTTGGCTGCCAATGTGAACGTCAATGCCGACAACCTCGATCCCTGGTAGCGCCGCCGCCATGGCATAAACCTCGCGCGCGCGGGCGATTGGGATGCCAAATTTGTTCTCTGATTTACCCGTCGAGATTTTCTCATGGGTCTTCGCATCTACATCGGGATTAACGCGGACTGTGATCGGAGCGGTCTTGCCCATCGCATGGGCAACGTCCGAGAGAACCTGCATTTCCGGCTCACTCTCAACGTTAAACTGGCGAATACCACCTGCGAGGGCCGCGCGGATCTCTTCTGCGGTCTTGCCGATGCCGGAAAAGACGATCTTGTCCCCTGGCACTCCGGCAGCCTTTGCCCGTGCGTATTCGCCGCCCGAGACGACATCCATCCCAGCGCCAGCGGCTGCCAGGGTGCGCAGGATCGCTTGGTTTGAGGCGGCTTTCATCGCGTAGCACACCAGGTGATCGGTCCAGCTTAGCGCTTCGTCGAATAGGTGGAAATGGCGCAGCAAGGTCGCGGTCGAATAGACATAGAACGGGGTGCCGACGGTGGCTGCGATGTCGGCAATTGGGACATCCTCGGCATAAAGCGCGCCGTTTTGATAGAGAAAATGATCCATGATCTTTGCTTACGTGTGCTGCCCTAGCCCGCCGGTCTTGTCCTGAGGAAAAGATAGAGCGGCAGGCCGCAGCTGACGCCGATGCTAAAGGTCGCGGGGATGGCTAATAGCGAGAGCCAGTTCCGGCGCACTGCGACCTCGGCAATAATCCAAACGGTCAACGCAATGGCGGCGATGGTCAGATCCCAGACCAGACCCGAGCTTGCCGCGTTGGCGTGCCAGGCATCGACCATTGCCATGAGGCCAAAGCCATTGGCGAAAAACCACGTCATAAAGTAGTACATGGGGTGGAGTGCGCCCCATATCGCCAGGGCAAGGTAGATCATGCGCAGCGGAGAAATCATCAGAAAATACCCAAGTTGAGGGTAAGCGGCCCCTTGCGCAGATCAATCCCTGCCGCGCTGTTCACACCGCTTGGCGTCACCGAGACGGTCGCGTTGAGGTTTGGCTGCACAGGTTCACCATCTGCACCGCAGTTTGCAAGTGCCACTAAGGTGGCAAGGGCTATCGCGTATCTCTTCATTTCAACATCTCCTGCCAGCGTGCGATCTGAGCGCGCACCTGCACCGGCGCGGTCCCCCCATAGGATGTGCGCGAATTCACCGAATTTTCCACCCCCAAAACGTCAAATACATCAGCGGTGATGTCGGCATGTACCGATTGCATCTCGGCCAAGCTCAGGTCGGGCAGGTCTACGCCCTGCACCTCGGCCTGCGCCACTAGGCTGCCGGTGATGTGATGCGCGTCGCGAAACGGCAGACCCAAAACGCGCACGAGCCAATCGGCCAAGTCGGTTGCGGTGCTGAACCCGCTGCCTGCGGCCTCTGCCAAGGCGGCGCGGTTGGCGGTCATGTCGCGCACCATG
>CAYWNJ010000247.1:0-4319 GCA_964459535.1 uncultured Rhodobacterales bacterium | reverse complement strand
CGCCATGGTTGCTGACATAAATCGCGCAGAACTTAGGTGGCAATCGCCATCCCGCAGTCTGGCTTTCGCCCGGCTCTTTGCGTTATGGCAATGTCTGCTCACAGCTAATTATGCCTCAGGTTCAAACCGAAACGCTTTAGAAAGTAGAAGAGGCGATCAGCTCGTGCACTACTCGTTCTTCGCTTACGCCACGATCAAGCGTCCAAGGCGCTCTGGATTTGCTCAGCATGGCGCTTGATCGCCTCCATATCGCCCATCTTTCCGGGTTGGCGCAGCCCAACCCCTTCCCAGCGGGGCAGGATATGAAAGTGGAGATGAAAGACCTCCTGCCCGCCCGGCGCTTCGCTGAATTGTTGAAGCGTGATCCCATCCGCGGATAACCCAGCCTTTGCCGCGCGCGCGATGCGCCCGGTCGTGCGCATGACCGCCGCAAGCTGCGCATCGCTGGCATCTAAGATATTACGGCAGGGGGTTTTAGGAATAATCAAACAATGCCCGTCCGCGCGTGGCATGATATCCATAAAGCACAGGGTTTCGTCATCTTCATAAACGCGCATAGCTGGGATTTCGCCGCGCAAAATTTTGGCAAAAATATTTTGCTCATCATAAGCCGAAGCTGACATCTCACTCTCCGTTTCGCCGCCTGGTGGGACGGCTTCTATCTTACCCGCGCCCTCACTACCACCATAGCTGCCCAAGAATTCTCTATTAAGAAAGGCTTGCCACCACCTCATCTGCCGCACGCGTACCAGATTGAAGCGCGCCTTCGATATAGCCAGTCCACTCGGTCGCGGTCTCTGTACCGGCCCAATGAATGGGACCTATGCTCTGGCGCAAATGCGGGCCATAGCGCGCATAAACGCCCGGCGGGGCGAAGGCGCCATAACAGCCGCGGGACCAGCGTGTGTTCACCCAATTCTGCTCTTGATAGTCCAGAGCCTCCATCGCTTTGGGTCCGAAATGGGCGCTGAGCATCCGAAGCACGGTCTCCTTGCGCGCCTCTGGGCCGTCGTCGCCCGCGCGGAGCGCATGGTCCCCATCAAAGAAACCAGCAAGAACGCCCATCTCCGCATTGGGCGGGCTGACATCGAAGCACGGAGAGGCCGCGTGCTGGTCATCGACAATAGTGCCATTCAACCCCGCCTCGCGCCAGAACGGTGTTTCATAGGCAACCCAATATTTGATCGCCGAGCCCATCACCAAACGTTCGTGTAATATCCGCTTACACGTGGGGAGCGGGGGCGAGAACAACAGCTCAGGGATCAAGGTCGCAGGCAGGGCGATGATGACCTTGCGCGCATGAAAGCTGCGGTCCGCAGCAACAATCTCAACCGATTGCGGCTCATAGCGCAGGGCGGAAACGGGGGTGTTTAGATGCAGCGCGTCCCCCAACTCGTCGGCCATACGTTCGGCGAGTCGAAAGGTCCCTCCCTCGACCAGGAAATTCTGTGCGCCGCCTTCATCTGAGGAAATGAGGATATCCAGCCCTTCCCCGGACTTGAGGTAATGGACAAAGAACAGCATGGATATCTGCGCGGCCTCGGCACAAAACACAGAAAAGCAGATGAGCTGAAAGAGGGCGCGCAAGCGCTTGGTCGGCAGCGCGCGGGCGATCCAAGTCTCCACGGTCATATTGTCTAGCTTTTCGGCGTCCGGGTGGTCCCAAGGCGCGTTTGGATCACAGGCCTTGACCCATTTTTTCAACTGACGATCGGCCAAAAGATAGCGTAGCCCCTCGGGGATAGAGAAAAGGCCGCTGAAATCCTCGCGCTCACCCTGAACGGTTTTCCCGGCAAGGCTATAGACCCCCTTGCCGTCCAAAAAGGTGGAATAGGTGTTCAGGTCATATCGCTGAACAAGTTGGCGAAAGCGGCGCTGGCTGGGCCCAAGCCACATGCCGCCAAGATCAATGCTCAGCCCGGCGAGCGTGCCTGCCTTGACCCGACCGCCAACGCGATCACGCGCTTCGAGCACGGCTATGTTCTCAACACCCTGCGCGCGTAGCGCCTGCGCGGCGCTTAACCCTGCAAAGCCAGCGCCAACGACAATAACGTCATGCATAGCTCACCCCCTCTTTGAGAAGAACTCGGCCTCTCGTCAGCGAAAGAATAGTTATCTGCGACTAGGCTGCAACTAGTTTGCTATGCGCATAGATCTGGCCACCTGCGAAGTTAGGCGCAGGCATTTTGCAAGCAATATGGCAGAGATCGCGCCCAGTGTTTTCGTTTGTAATGTGGCTCGGCGCTAGCGCAGACGTGCTGCGCCAAGTATTGCGCCATGCGCACCGCTTTGAACAAGGATAACCACTGGGGCATCCCCGGAAATGGGTGATGTGAGCGCCAAAGCGTCATCTGAGTGCCACTCATGCAACACCTGCCAGTCCCGCGCGACATTGGCGTAGGTTAGACTGCGGCCTGCGTTCTCGCCGCGCGTGATTTTGGCGTCAGAGCGCGGCGCATAGCGCAACATATGCACAAAGAGAGGTCCTGATACGGCATCGGATTTATGTGCTTTGATCGAAAGCACATCTTCATCGCGTTCCAGCGCAACAGAAACAGGTGATTCCGCTGCAGCGTGCATGCGAATGGCATCCGCGATCTGCATCGCACGGGCTCCGACAACGCTGGTCTGTCCATTGACGATCATTTGCGGCGTGTAAATTGAGCGGCGCCCGGCCACGCGCGCATAGCCGCGTTGACGCTCTGCATAGGCGGGATCGGCAAACGTGTCTTTCCAGCCTATATAATCCCAATAATCGACATGCAGGGCTAGGGCGATCACATCCTCGCGCTCCGCCAGCTCGTGCAGTATCGCATCAGCAGGCGGGCAGGAAGAGCATCCCTGAGACGTAAAAAGCTCGACAACGACGGGCGAGCCTGCATGCCCGACTGTGGCCAAGACAAACCAGTAGGCTGCTGCGATGCGGCTTAGAACTCTCATAACGGCCCTCCGGCCTTTTCCATGGCAAGTTGGTCAAATATAGCGCCGGATCGCGTTACAGGCCAATCAACAAGTCTTGAAACCCGGCACGTAAAATTGTGAGGTCATTTACCTTGGTTAATTTGGTACACCATGGTATACACAAAGTGTCGCACTCGGGCCGATCGCGGTTGAATGCCGCGCCGAATGGGTGCAGGAGAGCCGCAAATCCATAGCCGTGGACCGCCCGCGCGGTCCCCCCCAAGCCAAGGAGCCTTAAGATGCCCATTACCGTTGGTCATGATAGTGCCAAGACCAGAAAGACTTTGACAATGGGCGATCAGAGCGTTGCCTATTACTCGATCCCCGCGGCGACAGAGGCCGGGCTTGGTGACTTCTCGCGCTTGCCTGCTGCGCTGAAAGTGGTACTTGAGAATATGCTGCGCTTTGAGGATGGCAAGACGGTCTCGACCGAGGATATCAAAGCCTTTGCTGAATGGGCCGAGAAGGGCGGAAAGAACCCGCGCGAGATTGCCTATCGCCCGGCGCGGGTGCTGCTTCAGGACTTTACCGGCGTGCCGGCTGTCGTGGATCTGGCTGCAATGCGGGATGCGATTGTCAAACTGGGCGGTGATGCAGAGCAGATTAACCCGCTGAACCCGGTTGACTTGGTCATTGACCACTCGGTGATGATTGATGAGTTTGGCAATCCGCGCGCCTTTCAGATGAATGTGGACCGGGAATATGAGCGCAATATGGAGCGCTATACCTTCCTCAAATGGGGTCAAAGCGCGTTCAACAATTTCCGTGTGGTCCCGCCCGGCACGGGGATTTGCCACCAGGTGAACCTGGAATATCTCGCGCAGACGGTTTGGACCGACACCGATCAGGACGGCGCGATGGTTGCCTATCCTGATACGCTTGTGGGTACGGACAGCCACACGACGATGGTCAACGGTGCTGCCGTTCTCGGCTGGGGCGTTGGCGGTATCGAGGCAGAGGCGGCGATGCTTGGCCAGCCGATCTCGATGCTGATCCCCGAAGTGATTGGCTTTGAGCTGACTGGCGAGATGATGGAGGGCACGACGGGCACGGACCTTGTGCTGAAGGTTGTCGAGATGCTTCGCGCGAAGGGCGTCGTCGGAAAGTTTGTCGAGTTCTACGGCGCGGGTCTGGATCGCTTGCCGCTGGCGGATCGTGCCACCATCGCGAATATGGCGCCGGAATATGGCGCGACATGCGGCTTTTTCCCGATTGATAATGAAACGCTGCGCTATCTGCGCAATACGGGGCGCGATGAGGACCGCATCGCCCGCGTCGAGGCCTATGCCAAGGAAAATGGCTTCTGGCGCGGTGCGGATTATGCGCCGGTTTATACCGACACGCTTCATCTGGATATG
>CAYWNJ010000246.1:0-4326 GCA_964459535.1 uncultured Rhodobacterales bacterium | reverse complement strand
TTATGATCTGACCAAGGGCCGCATCAACTATCGCTTTAAATAGCGCGTAGCCGTCGCGCGAACGGGTTTCATGTCAAAACTGCCGCGCCTTGTACTCGGATCTGGCTCGCCCAGACGCCTGGAATTGCTCGGGCAACTTGGTGTGATCCCTGATCGCGTATCCCCGCCCGAGATTGACGAAACGCCCCGAAAGGCGGAACTGCCCCATATCTATTGCAAGCGCATCGCCGAAGAGAAATCGCGCGCTGTAGGGGCCGCGCCCGATGAGATCGTGCTATGCGCGGATACAACAGTCGCGCTGGGTCGTCGCATTTTGGGCAAGCCATCAGGCGCGGAAGAGGCCAGAGCTTTTCTTCAGATGCTGTCCGGTCGGCGTCACCGCGTGATTACAGCCCTCGCGCTGCGCCGGGGCGAGCGCCTATGGCAGCGCGAGGTCATCAGCCAAGTGCGGATGAAACGTCTGTCAGGGGCAGAGATCGAAGGATATCTCGCGACCGGCGATTGGCGCGGCAAGGCGGGGGGCTATGGCATCCAAGGACCGGCAGGCGCGTTGATCCCGTGGATCAATGGCTCTTTTACGGGGATTGTGGGGCTCCCGCTTGCCGAGACCGCTAACCTCCTGACCGCAGCGGGGTATCCGGTTTGGCAACCGCGATGACCCGCAGCATATTGCTGGACCGCCTTGGCGGCAAAGAGGCTGCGGCGCTGGTCGAAAGCGGAACGCTGGTTGACCTGCTGGTCGACAGCCCGGCCCCGCGCCCCGGCGCGATCTACCGCGCAATTGTGGACCGGCCTGTCAAGGGTATTGGCGGGGTATTCCTGAAAACCCCCGATGGCAGCGCGTTTCTACGCCAAATTCGGGGCCTATCACCCGGTCAAGCGGTGCTGGTTCAGGTCGCGGGCTATGCCGAGCCGGGCAAGGCCATTCCGGTCACGCAAAAGCTCCTCTTCAAAAGCCGCTATGCGATTGTGACGCCTACAGCGCCTGGACTGAACATCTCGCGCAGCATTCAAGACGAGGCCGCGCGCGATGATCTGCTGGTCCTCGCGCATGACCAGATGGCCGGTAGCGAGATGGGGTTGATCGTGCGCTCAGCGGCGCAAGGCGCAGAGCCCGAGGCGGTCGCAGAAGACATCGCCGCGATGCGCGCGCTCGCCGAGCAAGTGCTTGCGGATACCGAGAACGGCCCAACCTTGTTGCTTGATGGCGACGGTCCGAACGCGCTGGCCTGGCGCGATTGGGCGGGGCCGAGCGCGTTGGTGGACCAGTCAGGCTGCTTTGAAGCGCATGGGATTTTGGACCAGATAGAGGCGCTAAGCGCGCCCGAAATCACCCTAAAACCCGGCATGATGTATATCGAACCAACCCGCGCCCTGGTTGCCGTGGATATCAACACCGGGGGCGATGCATCGCCAGCGGCGGGACTCAAGGCCAATCTCGCCGCGCTCCGCCTCTTGCCCCGCGCCCTGCGTCTTCGGGGTTTGGGCGGGCAGATCATCCTCGACTTGGCCCCGATGCCCAAGAAACACCGCCGCAGCGTCGAGCAAGCCTTGCGCGGGGCGTTTCGTGCAGATGATATCGAGACCAGCTTTGTCGGGTGGACCCCCTTGGGCCACATGGAATTACAACGCAAACGCGCGCGGCCTACGTTAACCCTAGGCGAAATGGGGTAGTCACCCTATATTACCTCAAACGCAGTAGCCATCATCAGAGGAGCCGGCCAGATGAAGCTAACCGTGAACGGAACGGAGCATGAGGTAGAGGTCGAGCCTGACATGCCCTTGCTCTGGGTGCTCAGAGATGAGCTCGGGATCAAAGGGGTCAAATATGGCTGCGGCGTGGCCCAATGCGGCGCGTGTACTGTGCATATGGACGGTGTTGCGGTCCGCTCTTGCCAGATCGCGGCCGAGGATATCGACGGTGAGATCACGACGATTGAGGGGCTTGGCACGCCAGACGCGATGCATGCTGTGCAATCCGCTTGGCGTGAACATCAGGTTGCGCAATGCGGCTATTGCCAGGGCGGGCAAATGATGCAGGCGGCCTCTTTGCTCAGCGAAAACCCCCAGCCCACAGACGCAGATATTGACGACGCCATGAGTGGCAATCTCTGTCGCTGCGGCACCTATCCACGCATTCGCGCTGCGGTCAAAACCGCTGCGATGAAGCTAAGCGGAGTGTAGCCCAATGAGCCGTATTGGAAAAATTGCCCGCCGCACCTTGCTGATCGGAAGCGCCGCCATCGTCGGTGGTGTTGCCTTTGGCGCTTACATGTACCGCCGCCCGGCGGCGAACCCGCTGCTTGACGATCTTGCCGAAGGTCAGGCCGCGCTCACCCCTTACGTCAAAATTGATGCGAGCGGGATCACCCTGATCACACCGCGCGCCGATAGTGGCCAAGGCGCCTATTCCGTGCAGGCGATGATGATCGCAGAAGAGCTGGATGTTGAGCTTGACCAGATCTCTGTTGATCCGGGCGTGCCAAGCCCAGCCTATTACAACACTGCGCTGGCGACCGAGGCCGCGCCGTTCCGCTCAACCGACGAGAGCTTTACCGCCAATTCAATGCGCGGCGTGATGGATGCGATGATGAAATTCATGGGCATGCAAATCACCGGCGGCTCGACCACTGTGCCCGACGGCTATGAAAAGCTCCGCCTCGCGGGTGCCGTTGCGCGTGAGACCTTAAAGGCTGCCGCCGCGCAACAATCGGGCGTGGAGGTCGCGCAACTCAAAACCTCGGGCGGTCAGGTTATGCTGCCGGACGGAACGGCGCTAAGCTACGAAAGCCTTGCGCCCATAGCGGCTACGCTTGATCCGGTCCAAGATGTCACGCTGCGTGATCCCTCGACTTGGCGGCTGATGGGCAAAGAGATTGAGCGGGCCGATATTCTTGCGAAATCCACCGGCACGCAGCGCTATGGGATCGATTTTGAGATCGACGGGATGGTCCATGCGACGGTCCGCCTTAACCCCCGGCGCGGCCTTGGGGCCAAAAGCTTTGATGCCAGCGCCGCCGAACAAATGCCGGGTGTCTCGCGGGTGCTGCCGATTACCGGCGGTATTGCAGTGGTGGCCAATAATACTTGGCGGGCCATCCAGGCGGCCCAGGCGGTCGAGGTCGAATGGGACACGGCAACGCCTTACCCGGATGAGATGGACGGCCATTGGCAAACCCTGTCGGATAGCTTTACTGAGGATCGCCTTGACAGTCGGAACCGAGATGATGGCGATGTCACTGCTGCGCTGAGCGCGGCGCCCCAGGTGGTCTCGGCCGAGTATCGCGCCCCTTACCTGGCCCATGCGCCGCTAGAGCCGATCAACGCCACCGTTCGGGTAGCCGAAGAGCGGGTGGATGTGTGGACCGGCACGCAGATCCCCCGCTTTTTGCAGTCGGAGATTAACAAGATCACGGGGCATGAGACCGATGATATTCATATCCATGCCCTGATGATGGGCGGCAGCTTTGGTCATCGGCTTGAGCCGCGCGTGGTGCAGGAGGCAACGGAGATTGCCGCGCAGATGCCAGGCGTTCCGGTCAAGCTGACCTATAGCCGTGAAGAGGATATGACCCATAACGACACCCGCCAGATTGCGATGGCGCGGGGTCAAGGGGTTGTGAGAGATGGCCAAGTCCAAGCGTTTGACCTAGGCATCGCGATGCCCTCGGTTGTGGAAAGCCAAACAGGCCGAATTGGCCTGTCGATGCCGGGGCCAGATCTTCAGATCGTCGCTGGTGCGTGGGAGCAGCCTTACCAAATCCCAGACTATCGGGTCTCGGGCTATCGCGCGCCGCAACTGGCGCCGATTTCCTCTTGGCGGTCTGTTGGCGCCTCGACAAACGGGTTTTTCCACGACGTCTTTTTGGACGAGTTGATCCACGCCGCCGGTGCAGACCCGATGGAAGAGCGTCTGCGCCTGATGTGGCATGACGTTTCGCGTAAAACCCTCGAAAGCGTTGCCGAGATGAGCAATTGGGGCGCGGCACTGCCAAGTGGCAAAGGGCGTGGCGTCGGTTTTTGTATGTCCTTTGGCGTGCCTGTTGCCGAGGTGATTGAGGTGACGGCGACAGACGATGGGATCAAAATTGACAAAGTCTGGCTGGCCGCTGATGTTGGCAAAGTCATTGATCCAGTGATGTTCGAGAATATGGTTCAAGGCGGGGTCGTCTGGGCGCTTGGCCATGCTATCAACTCTGAGATCACCTATTCGGATGGTGCTGCGGAGCAAGACAATTACTACGCCAACGAAGGGATGCGCATGTATCAAACCCCCGAGATCTTCGTGCGGGGTTTGGAAAATGCTGAGCGCGTGCGCGGTATGGG
>CAYWNJ010000245.1:0-4349 GCA_964459535.1 uncultured Rhodobacterales bacterium | reverse complement strand
ACAATCTGAACCAGCGGCCCCTCCCATCCCAGGGTGTTTTTCAGCAGGAAACCCACGCCACCGCACAAAAGCCCCAATACGAATAGTTCAATCCAATATCTCTTTAACGTCATCTAAAATACCTCCGTCGGGCAGTCTTACGATGTCGCCACTTATAGTCAAGGTTGTAGGCGGATGCGGATGGGTGTTGCACCGAGCGAGGGCGGCAGCTACATCCGCTGCCATGAAGCGACCGATTATTCTACATCCTGACCCACGCCTTAAAATGCGCGCCGCGCCCGTGGCCGAGATCACCGATGCGCTGCGAGATTTGGGCAAGGATATGCTTGAAACCATGTATAACGCGCCGGGGATCGGGCTGGCCGCACCTCAGATCGGGGAGCTGGTCCGCCTCGTGGTTCTGGACTGCGTCAAGGAAGAGGGACCGCCGCGCCCTCTGATTATGTTCAACCCCGAGGTCGTTGCCGTCTCAGAAGAGCTCAACGTTTATGAGGAGGGGTGCCTTTCAATCCCCGAGCAATATGCCGATGTGACGCGCCCGGCCGAGGTGCAGGTGCGTTGGACAGATCCGGACGGGCAAGAGCAGAGCGAGGAGATGGGCGGCCTTTGGGCGACCTGCATCCAGCACGAGATTGACCATCTCGACGGAAAGCTCTTTATCGACTATCTCAAGCCGCTGAAGCGGCAGATGATCACGCGGCGGATGGTCAAGCTCAAGCGCGAACGCGCGCGAACGCCTGCATGAACGTGATGCGATGACACTGCGCCCTCTTCTGCAATGGCCAGATAAAAGGCTGCGCCAGCCAAGCGCGCCTGTTGACGCGATCACCGATCAGATCCGGGCGATCTGGGCCGAGATGGTCAAGATTATGGACAAGATGCCCGGCGTTGGCCTGGCCGCACCGCAGATCGGAGAAATGCTTCAACTCGCCGTGGTCGATGCCTCAGAGGCCCGAGATCGCCGTATCTTACTCGCAAACCCCTCCATTTTGTCCACGAGTTCAGAAGAAGTTCTGGGGCAAGAGGCCAGTCCAAACCTACCCGGCGCCTCGGCCCAGATAAAACGCGCGAAATCCGTCACTGTCAGGTACTTAAATCAAGAAGGTATCGTTGACCGGCGCGAATTCCACGGGATGGAAGCGCGCAGCGTTCAGCATCAGATTGATCACCTTGCGGGCCGTATGTATTTTGACCGGCTCAGCCGGGTAAAGCGCGACATGCTGCTGCGCAAAGCCATTAAGGGCCGCCGCTAATGCGTATTGTGTTTATGGGAACGCCCGACTTCTCGGTCCCCGCACTGAATGCGTTAGTCGCGGTGGGCCATGAGATTGTCGCTGTTTATACCCAGCCTCCACGACCAGCCGGACGGGGCAAGAAAGAACGCCCAAGCCCCGTGCAGATCGCCGCTGAGGCGTTGGGCCTTGAGGTTCGACATCCCCCCTCGCTCAAGGACCGAGCAAGCGAGATCGCTGCGCTTGACGCCGAGGTTGCCGTAGTCGTCGCCTATGGCCTTATTCTACCGCAATCAGTCTTGGATGCGCCGCAGCGCGGATGCCTGAACATTCACGCCTCCCTCTTGCCACGTTGGCGGGGCGCCGCGCCGATCCACCGGGCGATCATGCAAGGGGATAAAGAGACAGGCGTGTGCATCATGCAGATGGAGGCAGGGCTAGACACCGGGCCCGTTTTGCTGCGCGAACGCACACCTATTGGCGCGGGCGAGACCACGGCGGATCTTCATGATCGGCTCAGTGAGATGGGCGCGCGCTTGATCGTTTCAGCGCTCGAAAGACTTGATGCGCTTACCCCCGAGCAGCAGAGCGCAGAGCATGCCACCTATGCGGCGAAGATTGACAAGGCTGAAGCGGCGATTGACTGGGCACAGCCCGCCGAGGCAGTCGATCGTCAGATCCGAGGGCTTTGCCCTTTTCCCGGTGCTTGGTTTGAATTCTCCGGAACGCGGGTCAAAGTACTAAATGCAAGGGTTTCAGAGAGTGCCGGACCGCCTGGCACGGTATTGGACGCAGGACTAACCGTGGCCTGCGGCACTGGGGCGATCCGTCTGATCTGCTTACAAAGGGCAGGACGCAGCGCGCAAGATGCAGAGGCATTCCTTCGCGGCCTCTCGTTGCCCTCAGGAACACAGCTTTAGGAGGACACCATGTTTCCCACCTTGATTGGCACTGTCGTTTTAGCTGGGATTGTCGGCTATGCGGCCGAACGCAGCGGATTTACCCATAATGGGGTGGTTCCCTCGATCATTATCTGCGTCGGGGGCGCCTTTTTATTTTACTTTGTCACGTTGATGTTTGGCTTTGGCTTCGGTCGCCCAGGCATTAACGCTATTATAAGCTCAATCGGGGCATTGATTATCGTCCCAACACATTGGCGGCGTTGAATTCGTCTTGCATCAGATAGTTTAGAGTTAAATCAATAGGCCCTGACCCTACCTGATGGGATTAGTACTTGGGGTATGTTTGCTGTTCAGGCAGCCATCCTGACCGATAATGGTATCCAATTCGCAGAGCAGCCTCGGAATCGCGTCGGCGTGACTTTCCGCAAGATGCGGTTTAATATGATCTGTAAGGCGAACGGGATCGAGCATCGCCTGACCAAACCAAATCACCCTTGGACCAATGGCCAGGTAGAGCGGATGAGCCACACCATCCAGGATGCAACGGTGAAGCGATACCACTACGACAGCGACGATCAGCGTCGCAGCTACCTCGGCGACTTCCTTGATGCTTACAACTTCGCGCGCCATCTCAAGACACTTGGTGGACGCACGCCTTACGAACACATCTGCATGATCTGGACTTCAGAGCCAGACAGTTCGGTTGTTGACCCGAGCCACAACATGCCCGGACCGAACGTCTAGAGCCTCCAACCTTAAACCCGAGGCTCTTCGCTCCGAACATATCCCCTGCGCGACGGGCACTGCCCTGCCGCGCCGTTCCGCCCCCACAGGGTGGCGCGATTGCGCCTCCCCTTGGAACGGCGCTAGCTGAAGTGCCGCCGGATGCCTCAGGTATAAATTTGGAGATCATAAAATCGCATGAACGTGCTTTAAACTGCGTCTGCTATGGGCAAACGCATCATCATTGACGCCATTTCGTCCAAATCCGCTTCGCTCACCGGGCATGCTGCGTTCTGGGACATCCCAAAATTTGCTGCATTCTTCATTTCCGTAGCCAGATCATCCGGGGTAACACCTGAGCATTCTTTGGGCAGCTCTAGCGGAATTTGGCAGGCGCGCATGAGTTCTGAGAGCGCCGAAGGCAATGCCTCTGGGTCTTTTTTCCCACCCATCGCATGGGCCGCGCTCGCGTACAAAGCGGCCCCTTCTGGGCGTGCGACCAACCAAGGGAGGCTGACCTCCAAGGCCAATCCGGTGGCAAGCCCATGGTGGACACGGATCAAAGATCCCAGCGCGTGGCTGATATTGTGCCCCATATGCGTGTTGCAATTGTGAAGCGCGAGACCGGCAACCATGCTGCCCCAAAGGACGTGCGAGCGCGCCTCTATATCTGCCCCGTCAGCAACCGCTTTTGGGAGAGCTTGCGATAAAATACGTAGCGCCTCCAGGCCATAAAGCTGGCCTGCTGGGCTGGTTGTTCGCGCTGTCGCAGCCTCAAGCGCATGTGCAATGGCATCAATACCGGTCCAAGCCGTCAGGTTCGGGGGTAAGCTGAGCGTCAGTTCGGGGTCCAGTATCGCATGGGCGAACATCAACTCTTCGCCCCAAAACCAGACTTTTGAACCGTCGGCTTTTGAAATGATTGCGGTTCGGGTCACTTCTGATCCCGTGCCTGCCGTGGTTGGGATGGCAATCGCGGGTAGGCCAGCTCCGGGCAATGGGTTTGCGGAGAGGGCAAAATCTACGGCGGGCCGACCTGAGGGCGCTATCGCAGCGACAAGTTTCGCCGCATCCATCGCTGCGCCGCCCCCGAGCCCGATGATTGCCGCCGCGCCGCTCTCTCGAGCGCGGGCGCTGAGATGATCAACCAGGGCCTCTTTGGGCTCACCTGAGATGTCAGCGGCTATATCGGCGGAGATACCTTTGGCCGTCAGGTATGCGCTCAGCCGCTCGGTGACGCCGAGTTCAGCCAGAATGGCGTCTGAGACAATCAAGACCGATCCACCGCCCAAACTGTGGATGGTTTCTGGCGCCTGCGCGATACACCCTGCGCCGAAGATGACCGGCGGCACCCGTCCCATATCAAAATTTCGCATTGTGCCCTCTATGTGTTTGGCTTTGCGAGGCTTTAAAGCACTAGTCCGGCAAGGGGAATATGCCTTGAACGACGCGTTTTGACGCGATCGTAAAACCTTGCCCTATTCGCTTGGGA
>CAYWNJ010000244.1:0-4377 GCA_964459535.1 uncultured Rhodobacterales bacterium | reverse complement strand
GGTCATGACCCGCCTCCGGTGGTAAGTTGATCGCGCATACGCCTACCCAACCGGATGGCGCCAAGCGGCGGAGTAGGCCCCCGTCACATGATGCTCAAGCTGCCGTTCTATATCGCCCAGCAGAGAGGACGCCCCGAACCGGAACAGATCCGAACGCAGCCAGCGCGGGCCGAGCTCTTCCTTGATCAGCGTCAGATACACCAGCGCATCCTTAGCCTTGGAAATGCCGCCTGCAGGTTTGTACCCAACGCGCCATCCGGTGCGCTCATGATAGGCGCGAATGGTGCGGAGCATGACCAAGCTCACCGGCAGGGTTGCGTTGACGCTTTCCTTACCCGTCGAGGTTTTCACAAAATCCGCACCGGCCATCATGCAGGTCAGCGACGCGCGGGCGACATTGCGCAGGGTGCCCAGCTCTCCGGTGGCCAAGATCGCCTTGACATGGGCCGCACCGCACGCGGCGCGCATCTCGCGCATTTCATCGTAAAGCGCTTGCCAATTCCCTTCGAGCACATGGCGCCGTGAAATCACGATATCAATCTCGCGCGCCCCCGCCGCGACAGAGCGACGGATCTCCTCCAAGCGCAGATCAAAGGGAGTCAGCCCCGCCGGGAACCCGGTAGAGACAGCTGCGACGGGCAAGCCCGAGCCGTCCAGGGCGCGCAAGGCGGCGGGCACCATCTCGTGATAGACACAGACCGCGCCGACTGTCAGACCCTCCATGCCCAGCGCCTCCAGCAGATCGGCGCGCACAGGTTGGCGGGCTTTGGCACACAGGCGGCGCACGCGCGCCTCCGTGTCGTCGCCAGAGAGTGTGGTCAGGTCAATGCAGCTGACCGCCCGGCAGAGCCAAGCGGCCTGGTGTGCTTTCTTAATCGACCGGCGCCCCGGCAAGCTGGCGGCGCGGCGCTCAATCGCAGAGGTATTTGCCCGCGCAGAGCGCAGCCAGGCCAGATCCAGCGGTATGCCTTCGTTGCGCGGCAAGGCCACCTGAGGCAAGGCTGTCTTCAGCGAAGCAGCGGTTTCTGAGGGTGTATCGGCAAGCATCAAAGCCTCGGCGTTATATATTTTCAAAATCGCATGGCCCTTGAACCTTGGCAAGAGCCGCGCGATGTGGATGTGTGAGCGTCCTGCGTCAAGGCAATGCGCTGCGTCTTGAAATACCGTCTCAATCTGCGACAGTAGCCCATCATCATCGAAAGGATGCGACGCGCAATGTTGCCAAAGGAAACCGAAGTTGTGATCGTCGGCGGCGGTCAATCCGGCATCGCCGCAAGCGAGCATCTGTCGGCCAGCGGGATCGCCCATATCGTGCTAGAGCAAGGCCGCATTGCCGAGCGGTGGCGGTCGGGCCGTTGGGACTCGCTGGTTGCCAATGGACCGGCCTGGCATGACCGCTTTCCCGGCCTTGAGTTCGAAGGCACGGATGGCGACGCGTTCGTGCCAAAGGAACAGGTCGCGGATTACTTCGTGCGCTACGCCAAGATGATCAACGCGCCCATTCATTGTGATGTGAAGGTGGCGCGGGTGTCCGCTCTGGACGGGGCGCAAGGGTTCTTGGTCGAAACCTCTGCGGGCACGGTACGGACGAAGAATGTGATCGCCGCGACGGGTCCCTTCCAAACGCCGGTTCATCCGCCACTTGTGCCGCCAGAGGCACCCGTCGATCAGCTGCACTCAGAGCAATACAAGAACCCGGCGCAACTGGCACCGGGGGCGGTGCTGGTCGTTGGGGCCGGTTCATCCGGTGTGCAAATTGCAGATGAGCTTCAACGCTCTGGGCGGCGTGTCTTTTTGTCCATTGGCGCGCATGACCGCCTGCCCCGCCGCTATCGTGGACGCGATTATGTCTGGTGGATGGGCGTGCTGGGCATGTGGGATGATGAACGTATCGCGCCGGGCAAAGAGCATATCTCGATCTCGGTCAGTGGTGCCTATGGGGGGCGCACGATTGACTTTCGCGATCTTGCCACAGAGGGCATGACTTTGCTTGGGCTGACATCGGGCTATGATGGCGGCGCGGTGAGCTTTGCACCCGATCTGCCCGAGAATTTCGCAGCGGGCGATGCCTATTACCTGTCATTCCTTGATCAATGTGATGCCTGGGTCGCGGCGAATGGGCTAGAACTGCCCCCGGATCCAAAGGCCCGAACGCTTGGACCGATCCCAGACCATGTGTCAGAGCCCATCGCCACCCTTGATCTTGCGCAGGAGGGGGTTTCAACCATCCTCTGGGCCACGGGGTATCGCCCAGATTTCAGCTGGCTTGCGGTTGATGTCTTTGACGCGGATGGTAAGCCCGATCAACTGCGCGGCGTTGGCAAAGTGCCGGGGATCTATTTTCTTGGCCTGCCTTTTATGATGAGTCGGGGCTCGTCCTTTATCTACGGGGTCTGGCATGACGCAAAACACGTCGCCGACCACATCTTTATTCAACAAAAATACAGCGCCTATTCGGGGCATGCGAAAATCGTTCATCCCCCCGAATAATGCGCCGTTCATCCGCGCTCACAGATAAGGCCCTTACCTATGGCACATACACGCATCCGTAAGTTCAACACGAAAGACACATATCCTGAGCAAAACCTGGACAATGACCTCTGCCAAGCCGTTGTCACGCGGGGGGGTCGGACGGTTTGGCTGCGCGGGCAATGTCCGCAAAACTTGGACGATGCCGCTAATATCGACAGCCATGATCCGACCGAGCAAACTCATAAAGTGATGCAGAATATTCGCCAATTGATCGAAGAGGCGGGCGGGACGATGGAGCACCTGGTAAAGATCGTGGTCTACATCACCGATGTGCGGCACCGAGAGGCGGTCTATCGCACGATGGGCGGCTATATCAAAGGCGTGCATCCCGTCTCGACTGGGCTGGTGGTCCAAGCGCTCGCGCGGCCCGAATGGCTGGTCGAGATCGACGCAACCGCTGTTATTCCGGATTAAGCCCATGACGTTTTCGCTTGTCGCCCGCTGCGCTGAAACTGGAATGTTTGGGGTCGCGATTTCCTCCTCCTCTCCCGCCGTCGCAGCCCGCTGCGCCTATACACGAGCAGGCGTTGGGGCGGTGGCCAGCCAAAACGTCACGGACCCGCGTCTAGGACCACGCGCGCTAGACCTGATGCAAGCTGACAAAGGCGCAGGTGAAGCCGTTGAGACGCTGCAAACGGAGGCCGATTTTCTCGAATACCGGCAGGTTTTGGCGGTTGATGCGCGGGGTCAAACCGCGCTGCATTCGGGGGCGCAATCCTTGGGCATTTGGAGCGATGCGGCGGGCCAAGATGTGATCTCGGCCGGGAACCTGCTGGCCAATGACCAAGTACCGACGGCAATTGTCGCCGCGTTTGAGGCGGCCACGGGGCACCTAGGGGATCGCTTGATCGCTGCGATGCGCGCGGGCCTTGCAGCAGGCGGAGAGGCCGGGCCGGTGCATTCGGCGGGTTTGCAGCTTTGTGACCGGGTGCCTTGGCCTGTTGCGGATCTGCGCTGCGACTGGACCGAAGACTGCCCCATCGAGGCTATCGCAACCGCTTGGGAGGTCTACAAGCCCCAACTGGGCGCCTATGTTCAAAGGGCGCTCGACCCGCGTGTGGCCCCATCCTACGGTGTGCCCGGAGACGAATAGTAAGGAAAACCCAAGCCATGCGCGATCCGCGATATGATATCCTCTTTGAGCCGATGCAGATTGGCCCGGTCACTGCCAAAAACCGGTTCTATCAGGTGCCCCACTGCAATGGTGGCGGCTATCGCGATCCCTCCGCTGCGGCTGCGATGCGCGGGATCAAGGCCGAGGGCGGCTGGGGCGTGATCTTTACCGAGCAATGCGAGATGCATCATACGTCCGAGATCACGCCCTTTATCGAGCTGCGCCTGTGGGAGGACAAGGACATCCCCATGCTGGCCAAAATGGCGGGCAAGATGAAAGAGCATGGGGCGCTTGCGGGCATTCAACTTGCCTATTCGGGTGTCAATGGTCCCAATTTCTATACGCGCGAGGTGCCGCTGGCGGTCTCTGCGCAGCCCATTCGCACCTTTACCAACGACCCGCTCCAAGCCCGCGCGCTAGACCGGGCCGAGATCAAGGATCTGCGCCGCTGGTTCGTGAATGCGGCTAAGCGGGCCAAAGCGGCAGGCTTTGATCTGATTTGTCTCTACGGGGCGCATGGCTTTGGCATTTTCCAACATTTTCTAAGCCGCGCCACCAATCACCGCAGTGACGAATATGGCGGCAGCCTTGAAAACCGCGCGCGCTTTGTGAATGAGGTGGTGGCGGATATCCGCGATGCGGTGGGCGATAAGATGGGCCTGACCCTGCGCGTGTCGCTGGACGAAACCATCGGGGATCTTGGCTTTTCCAATGCCGAGCTGCGCGAATTT
>CAYWNJ010000243.1:0-4380 GCA_964459535.1 uncultured Rhodobacterales bacterium | reverse complement strand
TTTGCCGCGCGGCTAACCGAGGCGGGCGCGGCGTTTCAATCGCGTGCCCTGGCCCACTCGTTTCGCTCTTCGCCCGCGATATTGCGGCTGGTGGATCAATGCTTTGAACGGTCCGAGATCGCCTCAGCCCGGCATATCGCCTTTAAGACAGAGCTGCCGGGCCGCGTTGATCTTTGGCCGCTGGCGCCGAAGGTGGAGAAACCGAAACCCTCGGCCTTTACCGATGCGGTCGATACGATACCGCCGACCCATCACAATGTGATTCTGGCTAATCATATTGCGGAGCAGATCCAAACGCTGCTCAATAGCGATGAGACAATCCCCGATCAGGTTGGCGAGACCCTGATCCGCCGCAAAATCCGCCCAAGCGATATTCTGGTGCTGGTTCAGCGCCGTTCGACCCTGTTTGCTGAGATCATTCGGGCGTGCAAGCAGCGCAAACTACCGATTGCGGGTACAGACCGGCTGAAAGTTGGGGCCGAGCTTGCGGTGAAAGACATCGCCGCGCTGCTGTCGTTTTTGGCCACGCCGGACGATAGCCTGTCTCTGGCAAGTGCGCTGCGCTCTCCGATTTTCGGATGGTCCGAGCAGGCGCTGTTTGATCTTGCCCATCGGCGCGAGACGTCCGCCCTGTGGCCCGCCTTGCGCATCCGCGCCGAGGCGTTCCCTCAGACCCTAGAGGTTCTGCACGATCTGCGTAGCAAAGCCGATTTTCTGCGCCCTTACGATCTAATCGAACGGCTGCTCAGCCGCCACGGCGCGCGCGGACGCTTGCTTGCCCGGTTGGGCGCGGAGGCATCGGACGGCATTGACGCCTTGCTGGGCCAAGCGCTTGATTATGAGCGAACCGAGGTGCCCAGCCTCACGGGCTTTTTGACCTGGCTGCAAACGGATGATCTTGAGATCAAGCGGCAGGTTGACAGCGCCAGCGATCAGATCCGTGTGATGACCGTCCATGGTGCCAAGGGGTTAGAGGCGCCCATCGTGATCCTGCCGGATTGCGGTGACATTCGCAGACAGGTGCGGAGCCCGATCCTTGCCCTTGAGGACGTGCCGGTTTGGAAACCGGCGGCAGAGGCGCAGCCCGCCCGCCTGCGTGCCGAGATTGCCCGGCGGCTCGACGAGGACTGGCAAGAGCGGTTGC
The DNA here is from genome assembly GCA_964459535.1 of uncultured Rhodobacterales bacterium. Taxonomy (GTDB): domain Bacteria; phylum Pseudomonadota; class Alphaproteobacteria; order Rhodobacterales; family Rhodobacteraceae; genus JBCBCP01. The sequence goes on along the minus strand of CAYWNJ010000243.1, from coordinate 3,236 downwards.
GGTTGCTTTATGTTGCCCTGACCCGCGCAGAAAAGTGGTTGATCATCGCGGCGGCGGGGGACCTAAGGTCCGATGGGCAGACCTGGTTTCAGATGGTCGAGCAGGCGATGGCGCATCTGCCTTGCACCGATTTGAACACCCCGCTGGGCCTGGGCAAGCGGGTATCGCATGCTCAATGGGACGCCCTGCGGCTTGAGGAAACCGAAGGGGAAACGCAAAAGGTCGCACCTGCCGCCTATGTGGACACCCCGCTTGTCACCGTGCCGCATCGACGCGGGACGCTGTCTCCTTCAGAGCTTGGCGGGCCCAAGGCGCTTCCCGGTCCTGAGGGGATGGACACAGCGCAAGCGCTGGCCTTTGGCACGCTCGTTCATGCGCTTCTCGAAGGTCAACCGGTTGAGAGCGACCTGCCCGCCGATTTGATCGCTGAGGCCGAGCGCGAGGCGCAAGCCATCAAGGGCAATCCTGCTTTTGCCAAACTCTTCGCGCCCGTAACGTTGAGCGAAGTTTCGATCACGGCGAACCTTGGCGCAGAGCGGCTGCATGGCACAATCGACAAGCTACTTGTGAGCCCGGACACCGTGATCGCGCTTGATTTCAAAACAAACCGGGTGGTGCCAGCCAGCGCTTTGGATGTTCCCGATGGGATTATGCGGCAAATGGCAGCGTATCAGCACGCGCTGGTGCAGGTATATCCGGATCGCCGGATTGAAGTCGCTATTTTATGGACCCGAACGGGGGAGTGGATGGCCTTGCCACACGAAATGGTGAGGGAGGCGCTGGACATTCTCCCATATCTTGACGCCGCAGACACGGGTTCTTAGGTTGGCATCCTGACGCCAAATTCAGGAGAATTTCCATGGCTACCACCGCTGTCACTGACGACACCTTTGAGACCGAAGTGCACAATTCCGACACGCCCGTAGTTGTTGATTTTTGGGCAGAGTGGTGCGGCCCTTGTAAGCAAATTGGCCCTGCGCTTGAGGAACTCTCGGACGAGATGGGGGATAAGGTCAAGATCGTGAAGGTAAATGTCGATGAAAACCCGAATGCGCCTGCGCAGATGGGTGTTCGGGGCATTCCGGCGTTGTTTATCTTCAAAGATGGGCAGGTCGTCGCCAACCTCGCCGGGGCCAGACGCAAAGCCGCTTTGCAAAGCTGGATCGAAGACGCGATCTGAGGCGTCCAACGGTACTTCGGATAGCGCCGTTCCGAGGGGTGGCGCAATCGCGCCGCCCCGTGGGGGCGGAACGGCGCGGCGCAACAGTGCCTGTTGCGCAGGAAACATAGCGCAAAGACCGAATTTTGATTTTGTTTCCGCTCAGCCCCCCGCCATCCGAAGGATGGCAACGCGCCGACCGCCCCCACGGGCGGCGCGTCCCGCGCCACCCTCGGTCGGCTTGTGCAGAGCGGAAAGCAGAAAAGACCGATAATCTACAAGCTACACGTTGGGAAAAGGGTTCTAAGACCTAAAGTCAATCGCTCTACACAATCACCAACCAAAGGCATCAAATCTTTGCGTGATCTTGGATTTCGCCGATCCATGCCCCGCATTGATAGACATAATTTGCCAATACCAGTGAATGTACTGCGCGTAGTCCGGGCGGTGTGCCTCGACCAAATGCCAATCCTCCGGGCCCAACGCGATGTGATGAAAGTCGATCTTAGCGTATAGCAGCGCTGGCTTTTCCAGAAAAAACCCCGAGAAGGCAACGCTAGAATTTTGCGTCACCACCAGATCGCAGCGGGGCAAGTATTGCTCCATCCCGCCGGTATCAAGCTCTAGCAAAGGATCGCGCGCCGCCATTTCCCTCAGCGCCGCAAGCTCGGTATCATCGTAGCGCTCTTTGGGATGAAGCGTCGCAACAATCCGGGCCTCAGGACGCGCAGCCCGGATCGCGCTTAGCATCTCAAGCGGGCTGCACGATTGAAACGAGCGGTGCTGCGTGAGCAGCCCTTGCAGCGGGACATAAATGAATCCAGCGCGCGTCGTTTTAACTTCAGCAAATAAGCGCCTGCGCCAGAACTTAAAAAATCTTTGCACCTCTGCCGAAGGTTCTGGCTTGGGCACAAAGGGGGTCTGCGCGACTTGCCAATTCCATCGCTCCGCCGTCTGATCAATTTGCCAAAACGGGTAGTGATAGGCGCGGCGGAAAACCAAACCGCGCGGCCCAAGCGGCGGCGCCATATGGGTCAGGGAAAACCCTGGGCGCAGCGCCCCTTTCGCGCATTCGGCGGGCGTCAGAGCTTTGTAAGCGATGCGATAACCGCGCTCCGCCAAAACCTCTGTCATCAAACGAATGAAATTATGCTGGCCCGCCTCGGCGCTCTTGCGAAGCGATTTCTCCAAATAAATTCGAACGATGCGCGGCTCGGCCATGCCCTTGACGCTAGGCGTCCGCGCCTATCGCTGCAAGGGCAACCCTTGCGCAGCCCGCCGCCCACCGCCATATAGCGCCCTATCGCGCGAGAGGAACGCAGCATGCAAGATCCATTTCCAGGCTGGCACGGCACCACGATCATCGGCGTCAAAAAGGGCGATGAAGTCGTTGTGGCGGGCGATGGGCAAGTCTCGCTTGGTCAGACGGTGATTAAAGGCTCGGCGCGCAAGGTTAGGCGGCTTTCGCCCGGTGGGTTTGAGGTCGTGGCGGGCTTTGCCGGTTCAACCGCCGACGCGTTTACGCTGCTTGAACGGCTTGAAAGCAAGCTTGAGGCAACGCCGGGGCAGCTTGCCCGCGCGAGTGTCGAGCTGGCCAAGGATTGGCGCACCGACAAGTATTTGCAAAAGCTTGAGGCCATGCTGATCGTCACCGATGGTTCTGACCTGCTGGTGATCACGGGCGCAGGCGACGTGCTGGAACCCGAGCACGACATTGCCGCGATTGGATCGGGCGGGAACTATGCGCTGGCTGCGGCCCGCAGCATGATGGACAGCGATAAGGATGCCGAGACCATCGCCCGGCAAGCGATGGCCATCGCGGCAGATATCTGCGTTTACACCAATGGAAACCTCACCGTCGAGCGGATCACGAAATGACAGAGCTTACCCCGCGCGAGATCGTCTCGGAGCTAGACCGCTTTATCATCGGCCAGTCAGATGCCAAACGCGCGGTTGCCGTCGCCTTGCGCAATCGTTGGCGGCGCAAGCAATTGCCAGAGGATCTGCAAGCCGAGGTTTATCCCAAGAATATTCTGATGATTGGCCCCACGGGCGTTGGCAAAACCGAAATCAGCCG
>CAYWNJ010000242.1:0-4387 GCA_964459535.1 uncultured Rhodobacterales bacterium | reverse complement strand
GCGGATCACAAAAATATCTGAACAGAGCAGACTCCAAGATGCGCGGGAACATGCGCTTTGGCATGCTGCCATGCGGTGGGGCCAATCCGGATCTACCGGGAATGCCCTACTTCAACTGGGGGTGGAACTATGTTGTGACCACGGCGTCCAAGCAGCCTATGGTCGCATATTTGTTCTCGCTGTTCGCGTCGACGTCCGAAATGTCGACCCTGTCCGTTCAGCAACGAGCTGGCTTTTTGGACCCTTTCAGATCCGAGCACTATGAAGACCCGGTGATCCAAGACATCTATTCGCCCGAATTTTTGGAGGTCCACGAAAAGAGCCTGAAATCCTCGATTCCTGACCTCTACATCGCGAAGCAAGGCGAGTATTTTGGGGTCTTGTCCGAGGCCCTAGACAGTGCGCTGTCAGGTAGGACCAAACCCGAAGACGCCCTGAAGCGGGTTGAAGTACAATGGGACATACTTAGTCTGCGCGCAGGACGAGAAGAGCAAATGTTTCGCTGGCGGGAACTTCGGGCAAAATACCCTGATGCGGCACGAAGGAGCCTACAAGATCTGAGCTAGCTCGTCCTCGTGAGATGTCGAGTTCTCTGAGGAACTGCCCCTTATTCTTTCACCATATTCTTTCACCATGCTGAAACTGAGCGAGATGCATAGTAGCGACATAGACATCCAACCCGCGCACGTCACTATTGAACGATCATCGAACATATCCGCAAGCTGGATCAACGCTTCTGGGCTGAGGCCACGCTCACCATGGCGGCAAGCGATCCTTGCATATATCCTACCGCGAGCGACCCGCTCGTTACATCGGTCCATCGCTGCGCCAAGTTCTTCAATGTCACACTTCCGGAAAATTAAGGACTTCATGTCATGCGATAATAACATAGCTCCCTGCTGATTGAGAGCGAACAGTGCCATTTTGACTTGCCCGATCTTGGGAAAGATGATGGTTTTTATTTCTCAAGATCTTCAATTTGTTGTTCAGCCTTAAGTCGCACCAATTCTCGACGTTCCTGGCCAAGAGCAAATCCCAACGCTGCCCCTTGCCGGTAGTGGTTTTCGTACTCCGGGTCGAGCGCAGCCAAAACCGGATCAGGTTCGGGTCTTTTTGTTTTGCCCGCAAGACCGTAGGCCAAACCATCTTCTCGACCTTGTTTGAATGCGCCTTCGCGGCTTATCGACATTGAAATCGCTCCTCGAATGTTCATTCAAGCATGTACAAACCAGCAAGGTGGATCGAGGGGCGGAACTCCGTTCTAAGCTGGCTCAATCCTAAACGGGAAATTTGCTAAAAAAGCCCGAGCTATCCATTACTTGAGTGAACGTCTTAATCAATGAATTGGTGCCGGTCTGTGCATTCGACCCGCGGGCAATGTAGTCCGCAAGCTGCCCAAAAGTCGGGGCCTTGCGCGACATCGACTTGATGATCATCGGTGCACACGCCCGAAATAACTACCGCCAGCCGTCCAGGTTTTGTCCATAGTTCAGCCTCAAAGCTACTGACGCGGGAGCGCCCGGCAATCCTTGTGCAGTCGGTCATGTAGGACAAAACAGGGACGGAACTCCGCTCCTTTGTTCCTCTCTGAAGCCTGATATCTCTGGGCAGCTTTCAGAAGGGAACCGACAATATGGCCAAGAAGACCGCATTCGACATTGGGTATGATGCTGGGTTAAAGGCTGCGCTGAAAGGCGACTTGATCATACCAGCGCCACCACCTTACGCGCGGCCCAATCAAAAAGACTTCGCAAAGCAATTCGCCGAAGGAGCAGCACTTGGCTACGCACGAGGGCAAGAACAAGTCGAGCAAATCCAGGTCAAAGCCGAGCACGATCTTGACCGCTCAAAGGGCAGAGAATGATGAACCCAGCCGCTTGCGTTTCCACTGTCGTTTCTTGTTCGAGCCCGACAAAAACTCCGGCCCGGTGACAATCTCACCAGATCGCAGATCTCGGGCGATGAAGATCAGATCTTCCCGCGTCATTCCAATCGCACCGTATTTCCAGACCTTTTCCATCAATCTCCGCCCTTCTTCGGCAAGAATGTCGTCGGAAACGGGGATTGGGTTTTCCATGTCCAGGCATTTTACGGGTATTTGGAAAAATAGGCCAGAAATGCAGGGTAAATCGCCTTGACACAGCCTTCTATACCGAACGGATTGGTCTTTGCATCAAATTCGAGCACGAAGGTTGCGCCGCAGTCATTGCAGGGAGGAATATCTTGGAACTTGATAACGACAAACTCGACCGGGCCGCTTTGGCCATTCTGAGCCTGACCTTGCATGACGGGCGTCGGGTGTGGAAAGGGATCGATTGGGATATCACCGACCGGCTGCATGAAAAGGGCCTCATTCATGATCCAGTAGGCAAAACGAAATCGCTTACCCTGACCGATGAAGGACTGGCCGTTGCCGAGGCCGCTCTGGGCGAGCTTTTTAGCAAGGCCTGATCCGCAGCGCCGACGCCGATTGCGCCGGTTGCTTTGACAAAGTATCCGTTCCTCATGTCAAAGAAGACCCTGAGCAAAAAGAACCTCGTCGCACTCGGCGCTGACCGGCTGGCCGATCTCTGCCTGGAACTGGGCGAAGGCAGTGCCGAGATCAAGCGCCGGTTGCGGCTGGAGCTGACCCATGCCGCCGGGCCTGAGGCGTTGGCCCATGAGGTGCGCAAGCGTATCGCCACTATCCGCCGCTCAACCAGCTATGTGGAGTGGAACAAGACCCGGCCTCTCGCCCGCGATCTGGACACGCAGCTGACCATGATCGTCGAAAAAATTGCGCCGGACGCCCCGGATACCGCCTTTGATCTACTCTGGCAGTTCGTTGAGCTGGCCCCATCGGTCTATGAACGCACCGATGACAGCAATGGCAGTATCGGAATGGTTTTCAGTGATGCCATCGCCAGCTTCGCAGACCTGGCCCCGCGCGTGCAACCGGACCAACAGGCATTTGCCGCGCGCATCTTTGCGGCGATGTCGGACAATGGCTATGGCGAATGGGACGGGCTGTTGGACTATGTTGGTGTAGCGCTCACGCCCGAAGGCATTGCTGCACTGAAGGCCGCCGTTGATGCGCATGAAGCCGCACCACTGCCCAAGGACACGATGAAAAGCCACGCGGTTTTTGTTGGCCCTGGGCGCGTCGGCTATTCACTCGACAAGGACTGGCCAGCAAAACGCAAGGCCGACGAGATCCGCCGCTGGCGTCAGGAGATCGCCGATCTGGAAGGTGATGTGGATGCCTATCTGGCCCAATTTGACACGGCCCGCCTGGAAAACCCGGCTTTCGCCGCAGATGCCGCCACACGCCTGATTGCTGCGGGCCGTGCTGACGAGGCGCTGCCCATTCTCGAAACCGCGCGTGACAAGGCTGGCAAGCGGTTCAATCCACATAAATGGGATGACGCCTATGTTGCCACGCTTGCTGCGCTGGATCGCAAAGAAGAACTGCATGCTTTCCGATGGCACAAATTCAGCGAGACCCTTTCTCCGGCCTATTTGCGTGATCTTTTGAAGGCATTGCCTGATTTCGACGATATCGAGATGGAGGAAAAGGCCAAGGATCTGGCCTTCTCTCACAAGAACTTTGAGGCCGCCCTTGGATTCTTCCTCGACTGGCCCGATCTAAAGCTGGCTGCCGATCTGGTCATCACACGCGCGGATGAACTCGACGGCGATGCCTATTACGCGTTGACCCCGGCAGCCGATTCCCTGCAGCACGAACACCCACTGGCCGCGGTGCTCTGTCGCCGCGCCATGATCCGCTACACCCTGGATAAGGCCAAGTCGACCCGCTACAAACACGCGATCCGGCATTTCGCCGAATGCGCCAGCGCCGATGCAGAGATCGAGAGCTATGGCGGGTTTGCTGATCACCAAGCGTTCACCGCAGAGCTGAAAGCCAAACACCCCCGTAAATCTGGCTTTTGGTCAGGGGTGAATAACGTCTGAGTACCGACGATTTTCAATCGATCTTGTCAACCTTGGTGCTGGACGCGTATACCCTCTTTCATATTGTACACGCAGCGCATAGATGGGCAAATAAACCACGGCATGCCGCCCCGAACTTTATCGTTCCGTAGAAGTCTGTAAACGCGCCCTCCGCCATTTCGCTACTCCAAGGCAGTTGCGCTGATGCGGTAATTGCAAGGTATCGGCGTACCACAGTTTTCCAAGATGGCAACCGAGCTACCGAGCGTCGTGGGGTGCCCAATCGCTTTCGTTTCAGCTCGATAATTAACGCGCGTCCAATAGCTGAGGTCGTCTTCAACCTTTACATACATAAAAGCTTTTCCCCCGCCATGTTCGAAATACTTAATTTCATTGTCGGAGGGCTTAGAGCGTGTCCGTCTTGACCGGATTCAGGATTCCCTTGCGACCTGAGCTG
>CAYWNJ010000241.1:0-4396 GCA_964459535.1 uncultured Rhodobacterales bacterium | reverse complement strand
GTGCTTGCCGCCATCCTGCGCGAGCTTCCGGCCAACGAGATCCAGCGCCTGTACACCGTTTGCACCTTCGTAGATCATGGCGATCCGTGCATCTCGGGTAAACTGAGACATGCCCCATTCCTCGATATACCCGTGCCCGCCATAGACCTGCTGAGCCTTGACCGTCATGTCGTAGCCTTGATCGCTCAAAAAGCCTTTGATCACCGGGGTCAGCAAGGACAGCAATCCATCAGCATCCTGGTCCTGAGCCCGATGCGCCAAATCTAGCATCATGGCCCCCCAAAGAACAAACGCGCGGGCGCCTTCGGTAAAGCTTTTTTGGTCCATCAACGAGCGACGGATGTCTGGATGCACGATCAGAGGATCCGCAGGGCCGTCAGGATTTTTTACGCCGGTTACATCGCGACCTTGAAGCCGATCTTTCGCATAGTCGCGCGCGTTTTGATACGCAACTTCGGCCTGCGCCAAACCTTGCATCCCAACACCGAGGCGCGCCTCGTTCATCATTGTAAACATCGCGCGCATGCCCTTATGCGCGTCGCCAAGCAACCAGCCCGTCGCACCGTCATAGTTCATCACGCAGGTCGAATTGCCATGAATGCCCATTTTCTCTTCGATCTTGCCCACCGCAACCCCGTTGCGTGCCCCAAGGCTGCCATCCTCGCTCACGAGGAACTTTGGCACGATAAAGAGGCTCACGCCCTTGATCCCCTCAGGGCCGCCTGGGATTTTGGCCAGCACGAGGTGCACAATATTCTCGGCCAGATCGTGCTCCCCCGATGAAATAAAGATCTTCTGACCTGTGATCCTATAGCTGCCATCGTCTTGCGGCTCGGCCTTGGTGCGCATCATGCCCCGATCGGTGCCGCACTGCGGCTCGGTCAGGTTCATAGTGCCGGTCCACTCGCAAGCGACCATCTTGGGCAGCCACTTATCTTTCTGCGCCTCTGTTCCGTGCGCCAGAATGGCGGAGGCCGCGCCGTGGGTGAGACCTTGATACATGGTAAACGCCTGATTGGCCGCCGAGAACATCTCGCCCACAGCCGTTGCCAACACCGAAGGCATGTTCTGACCGCCATAAGCCTCGGGCATATCAAGCCCAGGCCAGCCCCCGGCCTTTACCTGATCAAAAGCAGACTTAAACCCGGTGGGCGTGTAGACGATGCCATTTTCAAGGCGGCACCCCTCTGTATCGCCAACAGCGTTCAAGGGGGCGAGCACTTCGGAGCTGATCTTGCCCGCCTCTTCCAAGATGGCGGCGGTGAATTCTGCTTCTAACTCGTCATAGCCTGGAACGTCGCTTTGATTGATGCTCAGAACATCATGCAGGACGAATTGTAGGTCTTTGGTGGGAGCGGTGTAGCTGGGCATGGCAATCTCCGTTAGATCTGGCGGCGCGTTTATTCCGCTGCGCGGGGGGCTTGGGAAAGAGAGCTCAGCATACGCTCTCCCCATTTAAGTTGTGATTTAAGATCATCGATGGCTTCGGTGAGTTCATCGCGCCTGGCTTCCATATCTGCCAAGCGGGCGCGGGCGATCTCATAGGTGCGTTGATATTGGGTGCGCTGCTGATCACCGACGTGATAAAGGTCGAGCAATTGGCGGATCTCCTCAAGGCTAAAGCCAAACCGTTTGCCACGCAGGATCAGCTTGAGCCGCGCGCAATCGCGGCGCGTGAAGAGGCGCTTTTGACCTTCACGATGGGGGAAGAGAAGCTCTTTCGATTCGTAAAAGCGCAATGTGCGCGGTGTCACCTCATAGGCATCGCACATCTCGCGGATGGTTAATGTGGCTTCAGACATCGGTGCTTTCCATCTGTTGCGTTACGAAGTCGTACTTGGGAGCGCTCCTAAGCTTTACAACAGAGGATTACGTTTACGTAAGCGGTACGTTACGTCACTTTGTGTTCACGGGCACGTCAGGTCTTTTGCCCAGTATTGATTTCAGCGCCCAAGCTCTTTGGCGACGCTTTCGCGCAGGGATTGCAGCTCGGCGCGCGCCTCATCAAGCTGCCGCCGCTGCTCGTCAAGCTCTCGGAGCTGGCCATCTGCCATTTCAACCCAAGTGCGCATCTGCGCCTCGGTGCCCTCATTTTCGTAGATCAAGAGCCACTGCCGAATGTCTTCAAGCTGAAAGCCAAACTTGCGGCCGCGTAATATCAACTTCATCCGTGCGACTTCTCGGGCGCCGTACCAGCGGGTGCGACCTTCGCGTTCAGGCTGTAGGAGCTCTATATACTCATAATATCGCAACGTGCGTGGCGTTACGTCGAACTTGGCGCACATTTCCTTAAAGGATATTCGCTCTTCTGCCATGTCGCCTCTCCCTACGATATCGTAGAGCGGGCCAAAGCGCTGTTCAACCACCAGGTTGGCTTAGCCGAAAGATTTGGATGAGCCTCTATGGCTTAAATTTGATCTCTGTGAACTTAGCCCCCAGCCCTCCACAGGATGGCAACGCGCCGACCGCACTGTTTTGCCTTCGGTCGACTTGGCCAGAGCGATGCGGTCAAACAGCACAACTAAATTGCAGCCGTCAGGCTACATCTATTGCGCAACGGCTGACCAGTGTCTCAGACCTAAAGTCGGGCGCTTTAGTGATTATTGCGAGGATGTTGGCGGCGGGCAATATCGCGGTAGTGCACGGCGTCCTTGAGGGTCATACCTCTGTCGAACGGCTCTGCGAGCGTGCGGAAATATTGCTGCCACGGCGATTGGCTCTCGGGCATCTGGTAGCCGCCTTGCGCCTCCAGGGCAGCGCGCCGGGCGGTAAGCTCATCCTCGGGCACGAGCATATTCGCGGTGCAGGCGGTTAAATCAATCCGCACCTGATCCCCGGTTTGTAAAAGCGCCAGGCCGCTGTTTGGAGAAGCCGCCTCGGGGCTTGCATTGAGGATCGAGGGCGAGCCTGAGGTGCCGGATTGGCGCCCGTCGCCGATACAAGGAAGCTCCATAACCCCTTGCTTCAACAGATAGGACGGCGCGCGCATGTTCACGACCTCGGCACCGCCCGGATACCCCAAGGGGCCCGCGCCGCGCATAAAGAGGATGCAGTGCGCATCAATCTCTTCGGCGGGGTCATCAATCCGCGCGTGGAAATCCTCTGGTCCATCAAAAACCACGGCGCGCCCCTCAAACGCGTTCGGATCGTCTGGGTTCGACAGATACGTTTGCCGGAAACTATCGGAGATGACGCTGGTCTTCATAATGGCGCTGTCAAAGAGATTGCCTTTGAGGTTGATAAAGCCCGCCTCAAGAGCCATCGGATTTTGCACCGGCTTGATGACATCCGCATTCAAAACCTCAACACCGACGCAATTCTCGCCCAGAGAGCGCCCATTCGCGGTAAGCGCGTCCGGGTGGGGCAGTAGCCCTGCCTGCATCAACTCAGAGATAACCCCCGGAACCCCACCCGCCCGGTGGTAATCCTCGCCCAAATACGCGCCCGCAGGTTGGAGATTGACCAGCAGCGGTATCTTATGTCCGATCCGCTGCCAATCATCATTGTCGAGCTCTATCCCTATATGCCGCGCAATTGCGTTCAGATGAATCGGCGCATTGGTGGAGCCGCCAATCGCGGAGTTCACAACAATCGCATTTTCAAACGCCGGGCGGGTCATGATATCCGATGGGCGCATGTCTTCCCAAACCATATCGACAATGCGGCGACCGGTGGCATAAGCGATCTGACCGCGCTCGCGGTAGGGTGCGGGGATCGCCGCCGATCCCGGCAACTGCATCCCCAGCGCCTCGGCCAGTGAATTCATCGTCGTCGCCGTGCCCATCGTATTGCAATACCCGACCGAGGGCGTGGCGGAGGCGACGAGATCGGCAAATCCGGCATCGTCGATCTCACCCGTTGCATGCAACTCCCGCGCTTTCCAAATGATCGTGCCCGAGCCTGTGCGCTGCCCCTGATGCCACCCGTTCAGCATTGGCCCGACAGATAGCGCAATGGCCGGTATATTCACCGTCGCTGCGGCCATCAAAAGCGCAGGTGTCGTCTTGTCACAGCCGATGTTAAGCACCACGCCGTCAATGGGATAGCCATAGAGAGACTCAACCAGCGAAAGATAGGCAAGGTTGCGATCCAGCATCGCCGTGGGACGCTTGCCGGTTTCCTGAATCGGGTGGACGGGGATCTCTAGCACAGTGCCGCCGGACGCGATCACGCCATCACGCACACGCTTTGAAAGTTCAATATGGTGCCGATTACAGGGGCTCAGATCGCTACCTGTTTGGGCAATGCCAATAATGGGCTGGCCCGACTGAAGTTCCTCCTTCGTCAAGCCATAGTTGAGATAGCGCTCGAGATAGAGCGCTGTCATCTCGGGATCGTCAGGGTTCATAAACCACTGACGGGAACGCAGATCTTCTTTATTGATTTTGCGCGCCAT
>CAYWNJ010000240.1:0-4476 GCA_964459535.1 uncultured Rhodobacterales bacterium | reverse complement strand
CGCCTTGGCCGAGCCCTTTGCAAGTGTGCTGGACATTGGAACGGGCTCTGGCTGCATCCTTGTAACGCTCTTAGCCGAGCGTCCCAGCGCCGTCGGGACAGGTACAGACCTGTCCGAGGCTGCCTGTCTGCAAGCCAGCGCCAATGCGGTGCTCCACAATGTGTCAGACCGGGCCGAGATTATTGCCTCGGACTGGTTCAGCGCGGTCTTCGGGCAATATGATCTGATCGTCTCAAACCCGCCCTATCTGGCGGCAGCAGAGATGGCCGAGGTTGCCCCCGAACTGCGCGATCACGAGCCGCGCCTGGCCCTGACCGACGAGGCGGATGGGCTGACCGGCTACCGGATCCTTGCCGCGCATGCAGGACGACATCTTGCGCCGGGGGGGCGGCTGATTGTCGAGATCGGCTGGCAACAAGCGGATGCCGTGCGCGCGATCTTTGAGACGCAGGGGTGGGCAGGTTTGCGCCTTATGCAAGATCTGGACGGGCGAGATCGGGTTATTTCAGCGCATCCCGCGCCATAACGGGCACAATCTGCTTAAAAGTCGCGCCAATTCGCATTTCTCCCCTTGCGAGCGCAGGCGCGCCGTGCTTAGTAACTCGCGTTGTAGCGGCAGATGCCTGGGCCTTGTTGGCTCCGAGAGGCATCAGGCACATCAAATCTATACCGGCTGTCAAGTAATGCGCGTGACCGGTCGGACTAAAGCGAACTGCCAAAAGCGAAACCTAATGAAATCATCAAGATCCCGTTCACGGTCTAAAAGCAATCGCAACCGCAATGCGACCGGTGGCGGCAATGTCATCAATCGTGTGTTTGATAGCTCTGGCCCTGAGGGAAAGGTGCGGGGCACGCCGCAGCAAATCATTGACAAGTACAATCAGCTTGCACGGGATGCCCAGCTTTCGGGGGACCGGGTCGCGACAGAGAATTTCCAGCAACATGCAGAGCATTACTTGCGCCTGCTCGGGGAAGCGCAGCGCGAGATGGACGCCCGGCGCGAAGAGCAAGAACGCCTAAATCGCGAACGTCAGGCGGAACGCGACCGCGAACGCGCAGAGCGTCAGGAACGTGAAGCGGCGCAGCCTGCGCCCGCATCTGCCTTGATGGAGCCAAGCGAGGATCTGGCAAAGCAGCCGCAACCCGATGTTATCGAGCCGCAGGCGGAGCCGGATCTCGGCCTCGTTGAAACGCCTGAAAGTCAGCCCAAACCGCGGCGCCCCCGGCGCAAACCCAAGCCCTCTGCGCCCGCCGAAGATATGGCCGCACCTGGTGAGGCGTCGGCAGAGACACCGGCGCCGGACGCTCCCCCAAGAGTTGCTGACACCCCGCCAGAAGCGGCGGAATAATTTGGGGCCGTCTTATTATTCAGCTTGAAGTTTATTTATTTTGAGCACGGGGCCTTCCGCCGCCTTTATAGGATCTAGAGACAGGGCCCACTAATCTGACACCGCTGGCACAAATCCGCGATATACCAGGGGTTTGATGCGCGCAGGCAGTAGCAGAGCTATTTCCAAACGCATCACGCCACTGGGATGAAGTAGATTTTTCGGATTCTTTAGCCCAACGGTCTTACAGGGGCTTGGAATAGAACCACTATTCCCACGATCTTGTGCGTAGCCGGACGGAAAATCTACCAAACCAGCGGTTTCAGATTGATGGGTCATGACCCTAACGGATATAGAGATAAAATTTAGCCGTCATGCCATCGCTCAACCTGAGGCGGATGATGGCTACATTCCACTAGTCGAACAGTTTTAAGATCCCGCCTCCCAACTCTTTTTCGAGCTTATCTTTCACGACCTCTTCGATCTGCTTCTGCCCACCGCCAGCTGTGCCGAGCCCTTCTTGCACCCGGTCGCGTAGCGCGGATTCGGCGGCGTCTTTGAGCGCCTCCTTTTCCGCGGAAAGCCCAAGATCAATCGCCGCCTCGATATCTGGCAAGATGCTCGGCGCCGACCAGGGGCCTCGAATGCGCACAGGAATGGCGATACCCGTGCCCGCATTGGCGTTCAAAGCAATAGGGGTGAAGGTATAGTCCAGGTCTTGCGCCCCGAGCCCGACGCGCCCTTTGCCGCGTGCTTCGTAGCTTGAGAGGGCCAGCAATAAGTCCTCGTTAAAGAGGTTCCCGTCCTTCATGGTAAAGCTCATGCCCAGGCTGTCAAAGACCGTCGTCCCGCTGCCCGGCTGCCCCGAGCGCATCAGTTGATCCAGATCAATGCCCTGTATCGTTCCGCGCCCGACCTCAACCGAGCCCGCACCCGACAGCGAGTTCATAATCGCGTGCACCGAGGCGCCGACGCCGAGGAACTGCAGCCGCGCCTCTGCGTTGCCGGTCAATCGCGAGATACCCGCCATGTCCGTGAGCAAGGGCTGCAAGCCAATGCCCGAGGCCCTAAGGTTCCCACCCACAGACAGTCCGTTGCGATTATTTACAACAAATTCGCCAGCGACCGTGCCTTCATAGGCGCTTATGTTGCGCAGCTCGAACACCGCGCGGGCGTTGTCATTGCGCAAAACGGCATGGGTCGCGCCGATTTTGAATGTGCCGAAATTCATGTGTTGAGCGCGCAGTTCCACCTCACCATTAAACTGGGCGAGTGCTGAGGCATCGATGGGGCTTTTGTCCCATCCACTTGCGCTGGCGCTTTGGGTTGATCCGCTACCGCCTTGCCCTGTCAGTGCAGACAGGTCAAAAGACCCAAGATCAAAGCGCCCGGTTATCTGTGGCACGTCCGTGAACGCGATATCTGTCTCTCCGGTGATAGCATTGCCGCCAAGATCCGCGCTCAGGGCTCGCAGCGAAAGGTTCGCTCCGTCGGTCAGGGTGATCTCCGTTGACGCGTCAACACTGCGTCCGAGCTTTGGCGGCAGGTTGGCGGGGGGCAAGCCCAGACCTTGCAAAAACGCATCGGTATCGCTGAGTTTGAGAGCCAATGTGCCCGCCAAATCACCGGCCACATTGGCCCGGCCCGTGAATTCTGTGCTGCCATTTGCGGCGCGCATATTGACCGATATCGGCTGGGTATCGCCGCCTAAAAATGCTTCAAACGCGTCGATACGTGCAGAAACCTTTATGGGCGTCCCTGCGGGCTGTAGGGCCGCCTCAACTGTGACCGAACCGCCTTGATCCGGCCAAGCAAGCGCCAATTGCATATCGGAATAGGTAACAGTATCCGCGCCTTCTGCGGTGTAGATCAGTGTGGCCTTTGTGACCGCAAGCCGCTCGATCCAAAAGGCGGGCGCCGCCGCGCCACCGGAAGCCGAGCCGCTGCTCTGCGCTTCGCCGGCATCCGAGAACTGCCAATTGGCGCGGCCATCTGCGCGCTGCTCCAAGCGGATGGTTGGATTGATAGCCTCGACATTCTTGACCCGGATTTCGCCGCGCAACAGGGCGATGGTGTCAACACCGATGGCGGCTTTCGCGGCGGTGATCATGGGCTCGGGGCTGGCCCAATCGGCATTGGCAACCTCAATTCCCCGCGCGGTCACCCCGACCGTGGGCCAAAGAGAGACCGAAACGCCGCCCGAGAACGCGACCTCGCGGCCGGTTGCATTGCGCAGTTGATCTGCCGCAAGGCGTCCAACCTGATCGGCTGGCAGCAAAAGTAACCCGCCAATCGCGATCACAATCAGCAGCAACACAATCCCGATGAGTCGAATAATCCATTTCATCACGCACCCCTCCGTCTTGACACAAGCCCTACGCCTCTCGGGCTTGGACATCAATGGGCAAGGCTTTATCCCGCCGCACGTATCGCCTATAGGCCAGACATGACCTCGAACCCGCCTGATCTGCGCCCCGACCTGGCGCGCGCAACGCAGCCCCCAAACGCCGCCCGGCCCGGGCAGCCGACAATTGGGATGGTCAGCCTCGGCTGTCCCAAAGCTTTGGTGGACAGTGAGCGGATCCTCACGCGGTTGCGGGCCGAAGGGTATGGGATCTCGGCAGCCTATGACGGGGCGGATGCGGTGATCGTGAACACTTGCGGGTTCCTTGATAGCGCCAAAGCTGAGAGCTTGGAGGCCATTGGCGAGGCGCTGCGCGAGAACGGCAGGGTCATCGTGACCGGCTGTTTGGGCGCGGATGCGGCCTATATCACAGGGGCGCATCCGAAGGTGCTTGCTGTGACCGGCCCGCACCAATACGAGCAAGTTGTGGATGCGGTGCACGCGGCTGTGCCGCCCAAGCCGGACCCTTATATTGACCTTCTGCCGCAGACGAGCGTTCACCTCACGCCGCGCCATTTTAGTTATTTGAAGATCTCAGAAGGCTGCAACCACGCGTGCAAGTTCTGCATCATTCCGGATATGCGCGGGCGTCTGCAATCGCGGCCACATGGCGCGGTGCTGCGCGAGGCGCGCCCTGAGGGCTATGAGGCTGGGGTGCAGCCGGAGCGGGGGCACCGTGTAGCTGCGGGTGCCGAACGCCGGCTCTAGGTGGTCGAGCTGGTCGAGGTTCCAGGGGTTGATGAC
>CAYWNJ010000239.1:0-4532 GCA_964459535.1 uncultured Rhodobacterales bacterium | reverse complement strand
CTGCATCAACCGCTCGCAGAGCTTCGGGCAACGCTCGCCGCCGGAGAGGGTTTTCAAACGCCGTCGCACCCAGCGAAGCTACGCATTGCTGCTGGGGATACTTCGCGCGATACGAGCGCGAAATTTATCAAGCCCTAGCAGCTTTTTAAGCTGCCCTGCGGCATTCCCCTGCCACTCGTGACAGATTGTTGCAAAGTTTCGAAAAAAGTGCATACTGCGCAGAGTAACGGGCACAAAGACCCGCTTAGAAGCGTGACATTGAGGCAAGTCTGATGAGTTTGGTCTTCCAAAACGCCCTGCGCGTTTTCATTATTTCTGTGTTTTTGACACCGTTTGCGCCTGCCTTTGCAGAAACGCTGCGCATTGTCGACACGGGAACCGCGCGCGAGTTGAACGTTCCGATGAACCGCGCCATCGTGATTGAGAGCGCGCGATCGTTTGCCGAGCTTAGCATCGCAAATCCTGAGATTGCGGATATCTCATCGCTCTCAAGCCGTACGATATATGTGTTGGGCAAAACCCCCGGCCTAACGACGCTCACTTTGTTCGACGCGACGGGGCGGCTTATTACCAATGTAAATGTGCGTGTCTCGGCGGATATTTCCGAGTTTAAAGAACGGCTACGCCAGATCCTCCCTGGCGAAAAAATCGAAGTACGCACGGCAAATGATGGGATCGTGCTGTCGGGCACCGTATCGTCAAACGTACGTATGCAGCGCGCATTGAGCCTTGCGGCGCGCTATGCGCCTGATCGTATCTCGAACTTGATGACCGTTGGCGGCGTGCAACAGGTCATGCTTAAAGTCCGTTTTGCAGAAGTCACCCGCAACGTATCAAAAACACTCCGAGCGTCACTGGGCGCGCGGGGTCTTCTCCTTGGCGGCGAGGTCGGTGGGCAAATTGAAGGCGGCACGCTTATTAACGGTGCCGATGATTATATTGATCCGGGCTCCGGCTCCAACGGGACGCTTCCACCGGTTGCAAGCGACACAGAAGGGATCGCTGTATTCGGTTTTAATACCGGCGTTGGTCAAGTTGTCGTTTTACTGGAAGCTTTAGAAAATAAGGGGGTGGTACGAACCCTCGCAGAACCCAACTTGGTCGCTCTCTCTGGGCAATCTGCAAACTTTCACGCAGGAGGAGAGGTTCCCATTCCGGCCCCCGGGAACGACGGAAACATTTCAATTGACTATCGCCCATTTGGGGTGGAGCTGGACTTTGTCCCGGTTGTCCTGGATGACGAATTGATCAATCTGCAGTTAAACGCGTCCGTTTCCGCATTGGACCAGGCGAACGCAATCACAACGCAATCCATCGCAGTTCCCGCACTGACCAAGCGGCAGACGTCAACCACAATCGAATTGCGTGACGGGCAAAGCTTTGCCATTGCAGGTCTTTTGCAAGACGATTTCCAAGATCTAAGTGCGCAGGTACCTTGGCTAGGAGATCTACCTGTACTGGGAGCGCTCTTTCGCTCAGCATCTTTTGAGCGCGGTCAGTCCGAACTTATCGTCATCATTACCGCGCATTTGGTAACGCCAACAAGAAGCCAAGCCTTAATATCCCCCACTGACCTGATCCAACCACCGACTGAGTCCGATCTTTTCCTACTCGGCCGAACCGCGCGCACAATTGAGGCGAATGGAAATGGCCTGGCCGATGAGGTCGCTCGGCAGGACTTTTCAGGCTCTTACGGCTATGTTTTGGACTAGCAAGCGGGCGTGTGAAATGAAACGAAGTAGACTGATTTGCGCTGCGAGCACGCTGACACTTATGTCATGCGTAGCCATAGATGATCCCTATTACCAACAGTTTATCAATGAAGCGGGCAGTGTCATTGACGGGGGCACCTTCGGAAATGCCACCGCAAGCAATACATTGGTGATAGCGGATGAGCAGCGCTATAGCCGCGATCTTGCCAATCGTTTTGCGAATGAAGTGCTCACGACCGTCAATTTTGCATTCAACTCGGACAAGCTTGACAGCGCGGCGCAGGAGACGTTGCGCGAGCAGGCCAATTGGATACGTCAATTCCCCGAACTGCGCTTCCGTGTCTTTGGGCACACTGATCTGGTTGGCTCGGCGACAACGAACCACCATCTTGGCCTACGCCGCGCGCAGAGCGTGGTGAAATACCTTGCAGCTCAAGGCATCGCCCGCAACCGGCTCGAGGCCGTCTCGTCCCTAGGAGAGACCCAACCCTTGATCGTTACCGAGGGCCGCGAGCGACGCAATCGGCGCACAATTACCGAAGTCACTGGCTTTGTGTCAGACCACCCGCAGGTTTTAGATGGCAACTACGCTACCATCATCTATCGCACCTATATCGGGTCGAACTCGTAAAAATTTCCTCCGAAGCATCGCAAAATTCTCATTTGATATCCTAAAATGGGTATGTTTTCGCCTAAGTCTCGCCCAGATTGGACGCGATGTTCATGTCACTTGTGCAGTGTGACCGTTTCGTTTTGGTGGGCATCAGCGCGCGCGTTTAGCTGATACGCCGAGTTGCCGAAATGTGTCGCACGTCGCAAAAAGGACACTTGGCAATGAGCAGTTTGACACCGCAACCTAGCACCCCCCCGATCATCGCGTGCACGGTAAGCCGCGATGTGCAGAATTTTGATCTGCTTATTGAGGATATGGAAGCTGCGCTTGGCGAGACGTGGGGCGATCTTAGAATTGATGAAACCCTGGCCTTTCTCAACCAAAGCGAGGCGGAAGCACTGGAATTTATCGCCGTTGCTTTAAATAGCGCGGATGAAAGCAATCTGCTCCAGATCCAAGAGATTATCGAGCGGGCCAAGTCAATGGGCATCAAAGTGATCCTAGTGGCCCAGGATCTCACGCCCCCGGTGCTTCACAAATTACTGCGCGCTGGCGCTGATGAGTTTATCCCCCATCCCCTGCCCTCGGGCGAGTTGCAGCAAGCCATTGATCGGCTGCGCAGCGCGCACAACGTGCAAGCCATGCCATCGGCCTCTCAACCCTATGCCCCCCATTCGCAGCGCCTCGGCTCTGTTATCTCTGTGAATAAGTTAGCCGGTGGAACGGGTGCAACGACGCTGGCCACGAACCTCGCATGGGAGCTGGCCACAATCGACACGGCCTCGGCCCCGAGCGTATGCCTGATTGATTTGGATTTGCAATTCGGCGCGGTCGCGACCTACCTTGATCTGCCGCGACGGGATGTTGTCTATGAAATGCTGTCGGACACCGAAAGCATGGATGAAGAAGTCTTCATGCAGGCGCTTTTGCCCTATGAAGACAAAATCCAGGTGCTGACGGCCCCCTCAGATATGTTGCCGCTGGATCTGCTAACACCGGCGGATATTGAACGCATCTTTCAGATCGCGCGGCAGAGATTTGACTATGTTGTGGTGGATATGCCCGCCTCGGTGGTCCAATGGACAGAGACCGTTTTCTCGCTCTCCGATCTCTACATCCCAACGCTTGAGCTTGATATGCGCTCGGCTCAGAATGCCTTGCGCTTTAAACGCACCTTGGTCTCCGAAGGGCTCGCAATGGACAAGGTACGATTTGCCCTCAACCGAGCGCCCAAGCTGACCGATATCACGGGGCGAAGCCGCGTAAAGGCACTAGCGGATAGCCTGAGCATCAAGCTTGACATCTTGCTTTCAGATGGCAGCAAGCAGGTCACGCAATCCGCCGATGAAGGCGTGCCGCTTGCCAACTCGGTGCCCAAGAACCCGCTCCGCCGCGAGATCGCGAAACTCGCCACCTCTATCTATGATCTTAGATCCGAACCCTCCAAAGCCGCCTGAGGTGCCTGATGTTCTCAAAGTTCAAACGCAATGAAGGCACCGCGCCGGCTGGAAGCAACGTAACGGCCTTTGAGCCAAAGCCAGATGCCGCAGCACGCAAGACGGCCAAGCAGGTCGCGGCTGTACCCGCACCTGTGGACAAAGAGCGCAAGCGTAAAGACAAGATCGCCGAGATCAAACTTGAGCTGCACCAAGTTGTTTTGGAACGTCTGAACCTCGCCGCGCTTGAAACGGCCTCTGAGTCAGATTTGCGCCAAGCCATCGAAGGGATTGCGGCCGAGTTCATTACCGAAAATGCGCTCGCGCTGAACCGCGAGGACCGGCAAACCATCAGCCGAGAGATGTATGACGAGGTGACCGGTCTTGGGCCGCTTGAGACGTTGCTTAAGGACGACAGCGTCAATGATATCCTCGTCAACGGCCCGCAACAGATCTTTGTTGAACGGGCGGGTAAGCTTGAGCTGACCGAGATCACGTTTAAGGATGACAAGCATCTTTTGCGGATCATCGACAAAATCGTCTCGGCGGTTGGACGCCGGGTGGACGAATCTACGCCTTATGTCGATGCGCGCTTAAGCGATGGCAGCCGGTTTAACGCGATGATCTCGCCGATTGCGATTGATGGCTCGCTGGTTTCCATCCGGAAATTCAAGAAAGACAAGCTTGGCATTGATGATCTGGTGCGCTTTGGTGCCTTTAGCGAAGAGATGGCGGCCTATCTGCAAGCTGCCGTGGCAACGCGGCTAAATG
>CAYWNJ010000238.1:0-4546 GCA_964459535.1 uncultured Rhodobacterales bacterium | reverse complement strand
GCGAATGAAGTGGTCTTGCTCAGCCCAGACCAAACGGTGCCGAATGGAGGGCGCATGCATTGACGCGGGTCCTGATCACGCGGCCTATGCCCAGCGCAGTGATCCGGGCGGCTCAGGCAGAATTTGAGGTCGAGATACGTGACAGCAACACGCCGCTCAGCGCGTCGGAACTCCGTGCCGCGTTGCGTGAGTTTGATGGCGTCATGCCGACACTGGGCGATCAATTCTCGGCAGCGGTTTTTGGGGATGTTCCCAAGCCACGGGCGCGGGTGCTTGCGAATTTTGGCGTGGGGTTCAACCACATTGATGTGTCGGCGGCGGCAGCGGCAGGTGTCACAGTCACCAACACGCCGGGGGTTGTGACGGACGCGACCGCCGATATCGCGCTCACGCTGATGCTGATGAGCGCGCGCCGCGCTGGTGAGGGCGAGCGTCTGGTGCGTCGCGGCGCCTGGTCCGGCTGGCATCCGACGCAGATGCTCGGCCTGCATTTGACGGGCAAGACAGTCGGCATCGTCGGTATGGGCCGGATTGGACAGGCGATTGCAAAGCGCTGCGCCCAGGGGTTTGGCATGTCGGTTTTGTTCTATAACCGATCAAAAAAGCAGATCGAAAATGCCGTGCAGGTCGACGATCTTGGCGCTTTGGCCCAAGCCGTTGATATCTTGGTCGTCGCGGTTCCTGGCGGGAATGAAACCCATCATCTTATCGACGCCGCGATACTTGGACAGATGCAGAGGCACGCCCATCTCATCAATATCTCGCGCGGAGATGTAGTGGACGAAGCGGCGTTGATCACCGCGCTGATAACCAATCAAATCGCCGGCGCGGGCCTTGACGTTTATGAACACGAACCAGAGGTGCCAAAAGCTCTGCGCGAGCTAGAGTGCGTGAGCTTGCTGCCGCATCTAGGCACTGCGGCCAAAGAGGTGCGCATAGCCATGGGGCAAATGGCGCTGGAAAATATGCGGGCAGTCCTAGCTGAAAGGCCTCCTCCCAATCCAGTTTAACGCTTCGACGTCTCTGCGATATAGCGTGACGTCATCCTAAGAAAGGTCGAGCGGTAGGCGGCGACAGGATTGAAATCAAAACGCTTATAGCGTTTCGGTTTGAACCTGAGGCATAGTTGGCCTTGAGCGGACTTGCCACAGCGCACAGAGCCGGGCGGGGTGCTTTGTGGCAATGTCTGCTTCCAGCCAATGGTGTCTCAGGTTCAAACCCAAACGCTATAAGACCAATGACCCGTTTGCAATTCGGATAGCCCCGTCCCGCGGGGGCGGAACGGCGGGGCGGTGCCCATTGCGCGGGGGATGGGTTCAAGACAAGATTCCTCTGTTTGAAGGTCGGATATTTTATACCGCTACTCCCCACAGGCGCGGAACTTCCAGATGCGTCTCTAGATGATCCGCCAGTGCGTCCAAGGTGGCCTCAACACCCGCCTCATAACCGACTTCAGAAGCGACACCAAATCCAGAGAGCCATGCCGCGCGAAAGCGATCATCGGTAAACATCCCGTGCAAATAGCTGCCCTGCACGCGCCCATTCGGGGATATCGCGCCCTCTCCCACGTCTGCAACCTGGGCAAAGGGGCGCGCACGGTCTGGCCCGTCGGTTTGGCCCTTATGGATCTCGTAACCCTTAAAACTCTGCCCAGTTGCAGCGTGGATGGCTTGTGTCTCGGTCAGGCGTTTGTCGGAGGTCATCACCGTGCTCACATCGAGCAGGCCAAGCCCTTCCTCCGTCCCCGGCGGTCCTTCGATGCCGTCAAGATCGGCAATACTGCGACCAAGCATTTGATACCCACCGCAAACCCCAAGGACATGCCCCCCCCGCCGTACATGGGCCTGCAAATCGACATCCCAGCCTTGCGCGCGCAAGAAAGCCAAATCGCCGCGCGTGGACTTACTGCCTGGCAGAAGAACCAAATCCGCATCACCAGGGATCGCTTGGCCCGCACCAAGCATTGTCAGGCGCACACCTTCCTCTTGCGCGAGCGGATCAAGATCATCGAAATTCGCGATCCGAGCGAGCTTAAGGCAGACGATATGTAGGCCAGAGCTCCGCTGCGGGACGTCAATATCCAGCGCATCCTCCGCCGGCAGTTTCCACGCCGCGCCGAACCAAGGCACCACGCCAAAGCCGGGCCAGCCTGTGCGATCTTGGATCAGGTCATAGCCGTCATCAAAGAGGCTTGGATCACCCCGAAACTTGTTAATCAAAAAGCCCGCCACCAGCTTGGCATCTTCGAGGTCGATTACCGCCTGAGTGCCGATGATCTGCGCGATCACGCCGCCCCGATCAATATCCCCTGCCAGAACCACGGGTAGACGTGCCGCCCGCGCAAAGCCCATATTGGCGATATCCCCGGCGCGCAAGTTCACCTCTGCTGGGCTGCCTGCCCCTTCGACAATGACCAAATCATGCGCCGCTTTGAGCCGGTTAAAGCTCTCTAGCACCGCGCCCAGCAATTGCGGTTTAAGCTGCGCATAGGCGCGGGCCTTTGCCGTTGTCAGCCGCTTGCCCTGCACTACGACTTGCGCGCCCATCTCCGATTCGGGCTTGAGCAAGACGGGGTTCATATCCGTATGCGGCGCAAGCCCCGCTGCGCGGGCCTGTAGCGCCTGCGCCCGCCCAATCTCGCCCCCATCAGTGGTCACTGCCGCATTGTTCGACATGTTTTGCGGCTTGAACGGCGCAACGGAAAGCCCCTGCCTGCGCGCGAGCCGACACAGACCCGCGACCAGCATAGACTTGCCAACATTCGAGCCGGTGCCCTGGATCATAAGCGCCTTGCCCATTTGCCCGGATCCTCTCCTATCAGGGGCGGCTAGAACTCCACTCCCTTTTGCGCTTTTACGCCCAAATCCTTGAACGGGTGCTTGATAAGCGTCATCTCAGTGACCAGATCCGCCGCCTCAATTAACTCGGGCTTGGCGTTGCGCCCGGTTAGACAAACATGGGTCATAGCCGGCTTTTGTTCGAGCAAAAAAGTCACCACCTCGTCGATATCCAAATAGTCATAGCGCAGGGCGATATTGATCTCATCCAGCAGCACGAATTGGATCTCCGGGTCCAATATCTGCTCTTGCGCAATGCGCCAACCATTCTGAGCCGCCGCGATATCCCGCTCGCGGTCTTGGGTTTCCCAGGTGAAGCCTTCGCCGCTGACAAAGAATCGCACCTCATCGGCAAAGCGCCCCCGGAGCAAGCTTTTCTCGCCCGTCTCCCAATTCCCTTTAATGAACTGCACGACGGAGGCGGGTATTTTATGGGCAATACAGCGCATAATCATGCCAAACCCGGACGAGGACTTACCCTTGCCCGTGCCGGTATGGACAATGATCAGACCCTTCTCTTCGGTCTTGGTTTTCATCATCTTATCCCGTGCGGCCTTGATCTTGCGCATCTTTTCGTTGTGGCGGGCGGTTATGTCATCGCTCATGGGTCAAGCCTCCGATTGGTCTAACACAGGTGGCACTGGCGTTTAGGGAGGTCAATCCGGGAATTGACAATCCCTGTCTGCCTAGGCCATCTGCGCAGTGATGGTTGTGCCAATGCGGCACATGAAAAGGGAACGCGGTGCAACTCCGCGGCTGCCCCCGCAACTGTAAGCGGTTGCCTTTGCCTTAATGCCACTGGGCGCCTGCCCGGGAAGGCGGCAAAGGATCTCCCCCGCGAGCCAGGAGACCTGCCATCCCAACGCAACGTTAACCCGGGCGGGGGTGCCCCGGAGGAGGATGAAATGACGGAAATGACCGCTCCTGTGGAGCTTTTGGTCTGCATCAAATGCAGACGGGGCACCGATGTGCCTGAGGATGGGGAGCGTCCGGGCGCGGCGCTTTACGCCGATCTTGCCGCGCGGGACCTGCCCGAAGGGGTCACGCTGACCCCGGTGGAATGCATGCAAAACTGCGATGCGGGCTGTTCGGTCGCGATGCGCGGCGGAGACCGGCGCTGGACCTATGTGTACGGGAACCTGCACGAAGCGTCGGATACAGACCTGCTGGTCGAGGGGATCACGCTGTATCGTGAAGCCAAAGACGGATTGATCCCGTGGCGCCAGCGCCCAGAACATTTCAAGCGCAACTGCATTGCCCGCGTGCCACCTCAGCGCGCCGCGGCTCCCAAATTGATCGACCTTTAAGGCGAGGACGCGACATGACAGATCTAGCGAAACTTCCTGTAACGATCATCACTGGCTTCCTGGGGTCGGGCAAGACAACCCTTGTGCGCGGGCTGATGCAAAATCCGGGCGGCAAGCGTCTGGCCATTGTAGTCAATGAATTTGGCGATGTCGGTGTTGATGGCGATATCCTGAAAAGCTGCGCGATCCCGGATTGTCCGGCTGAAAACATTATGGAACTGGCCAATGGCTGCATCTGCTGCACCGTCGCAGATGATTTCATTCCGACGATTGAAGCACTGATGGCGCTTGAGCCGCGCCCGGATCACATCTTGATCGAAACCAGCGGCCTTGCGCTGCCGAAACCCTTGCTCAAAGCCTTTGACTGGCCGGATATCCGCTCCAAGATCACCGTCGATGGGG
>CAYWNJ010000237.1:0-4564 GCA_964459535.1 uncultured Rhodobacterales bacterium | reverse complement strand
CCATCATCACACTAATCTCCAGCGTCACCGTCCAGAGCCGCGTGGCGTGCATATACTCCTCAACCTGAAACTTGCCGTTCTTAAAGAAGGTCAACAGGTTCATCGACGCCAGATTACAGGCCGTGTCATCGAGGAACATGTATTCAGAACAAGGGTTTGAGCCGCGAATCTCACCATCTGCTTTACATGTGTGCCACTCATTCACCGTGTCATGGAATTGAATACCAGGATCCGCACAGGCCCAGGCCGCATGGCCAACCTGATCCCATAAATCACGCGCGCGGAGTGTCTTGGTTACGCGCCCATCAACGCGCGAGGTCAGCTCCCAATCCGCGTCTTTCTCAATCGCCGTCAAAAACGCGTTGGTGACCCGAATCGAGTTATTCGAGTTCTGCCCCGAAACCGAGTTATAGGCTTCGCTGTCCCAATCCGTATCGTAGGTCGGAAACTCGATACTGGTGTGACCCTGGCGGGCATAATCGAGCACCCGCTTGACATATGTCTCTGGGATCGCAACCTTCTTGGCCTCGCGCACCGCCGCCTTCAGCTGCGGGTTCGCGTTCGGATCGAACGCATCGGCTTCGACCCCGTCCCACGCTGCGATGGCTTTGAAGATCGCGTTGAGCTTTTGCTCGTGCATCTTTGAGCCCGCGACGATGGAGGCGACCTTTTGCTCTTCCAGCACCTTCCAGTTGATGAAGTCTTCGATATCGGGGTGATCCGCATCCACGATCACCATCTTCGCCGCGCGCCGGGTTGTTCCACCCGACTTAATCGCGCCCGCTGCCCGATCTCCGATCTTCAAAAAGCCCATTAGGCCCGAGGATTTACCGCCGCCAGAGAGCCGCTCCCCCGCCCCGCGCAGCGCCGAGAAATTCGTGCCTGTGCCCGAGCCGTATTTGAAGAGCCGCGCCTCGCGCACCCAAAGGTCCATAATGCCGCCATCATTAACCAAATCATCTGCCACCGATTGGATAAAGCAGGCATGAGGCTGCGGGTGCTCATAGGCTGACTTTGACTTTACCAGTTTGCCGGTGAATGGATCGACATACATATGCCCCTGCGCCGGGCCGTCGATGCCATAGGCCCAGAAGAGCCCGGTGTTGAACCATTGCGGTGAATTCGGCGCTGCGCGCTGGGTCGCCAGCATATAGCGCATCTCATCATAATAAGCGCGGGCATCCTCTTCGGTCGAGAAATACCCGCCTTTCCAACCCCAATAAGCCCAAGCGCCTGCAAGCCGGTCAAACACTTGCTTCGCCGACGTCTCACCCCCAAACTCGGCCTCGTCATCTGCCGCGCCTTGCCAAAGGAACTCTG
The DNA here is from genome assembly GCA_964459535.1 of uncultured Rhodobacterales bacterium. Classification (GTDB taxonomy): domain Bacteria; phylum Pseudomonadota; class Alphaproteobacteria; order Rhodobacterales; family Rhodobacteraceae; genus JBCBCP01. The sequence continues at coordinate 3,244 of CAYWNJ010000237.1, read as the reverse complement.
GCACGCCGTCCTCAGGGATACGGCAGATCTTGGACGGAACGCCCGCTTTGCGGAAATACTTCTGCGCGATTACGTCGCTGGCGACCTGGCTCCAGGTGCTCGGCACTTCGACTTCATCGAGCCGAAAGACAACCGATCCGTCAGGATTGCGAATCTCAGATGCGGTGGTCACAAAGTCCAAATCCGCGTAAGCGTCCTGGCCCGCTTTGGTGAATTGTCTTTCAATCTTCATCGCTCTGCCTCGTTTTTCCTCGTTTTTCACGCGCACACGTGCCGCGCTCTGTTTCCCGGTTCGAGATTAGCAATACGTCGCATATCGGCGGCACTTCCAAGGAAACACCCCGCGAATCGACCCAATCTGCGCCGTAATCCTATCCCTTTGCTCAGCCGTACCTTACATTCGCAATGACGCTAGATATTGTGGTTCTTATCTGAGCACGCACAAATTGGCGCGTTTTTAGGGGTGCCGTCAACGCATTTTTTGTATTTTTTGTGACACAATTTTCTTGACGAGATTTGCGGAAGACGGCGCATGATTCTTAGAACCGTGAACATTGCCGAAATCGAGCCACAATCGAAAAATTCACCCATAGGATGTATCTAATTTTCTGCAAATTGCTCTTACGGTTAGCGGTCCAAGCGTAAGCTCTTCATGAAGACTTTCGGTTCTATCGAAAAAATTTCAACCAAGCATCGGCGCCCCAAACCCTGTTTGGTTGGTGCGTCCGATCAGATTGGGCAGCGCGACCATGGACAAGAATCGGCACCAAAACCTCGCCATTCGGCTGTAAACTTGGGCATGTCAGAGGACAGATCAGAGCGATAGCAGTGGATCAGACAAGCGACATCATTCTTTAGAGATGGTCGGGGCGGCAGGATTCGAACCTACGACCCCCTGTACCCAAAACAGGTGCGCTACCAGACTGCGCCACGCCCCGGCCATGGCGTCGTTTAACGCCCTATCGCAGGATTGAAAAGAGGGATTAACAGGGCCAGACCGAGTTTGGCAGAAGAAGGTGCTGAATTTCGCTGCCGACCTCAATGCCAAGCTGTTTGGCCAGCCCGCCATTGATCTCAAGCACGGCCAATACGCCACCGCCGCCGTCAATTGATGTCTCATCCAAGGGCTGCGCGCGATGATGGATATGTTGGACGGTTCCATTGGGCGCGATGAAGAGCATATCAAGTTCAATGAGTGTATTGCGCATCCAAAACGCCGCACGCCGGGGCCGCGGAAAGACAAAAAGCATCCCGCTGGAGCGGGGCAGCGTCTCGCGGAACATCAAACCGCGCGCTTGCTCGTCCGGATCATCCGCGATCTCAACCGTAAAACGCGCTTGTCCCCAATCGCCCCGCAGACGCACCGTCTCTAGCGTGCAAGCGACCGCCGTCTCCGCGCCGAGGCAAATGAATAGCGCAATGAGAGCGCCGCGCATCTAGGCTTCGTCCGCCTCGTCGAGCGCAGCCTCCCACGCATGCACCTCCGCCGCGAGCAGGCCGCGCTTGCCCTCTACCACACGCAGGGCGAGAGCCTCGCCTGGTTGCAGGTCGGATAGGCCAGAACGGCGCAGCACTTCGACATGCACAAATACGTCTTCTGGACTGCGAAAAACATTCGCAAAGCCGAATCCCTTGCCTTTATCGAACCATTTTACGCGCGCAGGCTCGAGCGGCATGGCCGCAACGGCGTCTGGATCAAGATCCTCAAAATCTGGAAGCGCAGCAGCGTCCTCGATCCCGTCGGGCGGCGCAATCGAGAGGATCTCAACCGCCTGAATGCCCCGCGCCGTTTGCTGTACGTCAAGCTCGATCCGTGCCGCCTCGGCCACTGAGCTTTGCCCAAAGTTGCGCAGCACATTTATGTGAAGCAAAATATCAGGCCCGCCTTCGTCCCCAATCACAAAGCCAAAGCCTTTGACCGGATCAAACCATTTTACAGTTCCAGAAACACGCGTAATCGTCTGCGAATGATCCAATAAGTGTGCCATAGGTCTTCTGTAGTCTGAGTGTTGTCGCAAACAGACATTGTTTAGACAGTTTAATCAAGGGAAAGTTAGGCCCGATTTGCGATCTGACCCAAAAACGCACAAGTTTTAGTTTTTTAAACTAGGGGTTTAGCCGGGTGACCGACCAATCTGCATCAGGGTCAGGCCGAACCCAGCGAAAGCGGTCATGAAGGCGATGTGCCCCATCAGCCCAAAATTCAATCTCCAGTGGTGTGAGCCGATACCCGCCCCAAAATGGGGGACGTGGCGGGTTACTCCCAAAGCGGGCCGTCACCTTAGCCACTTCTGCCATAAGGGTCGCACGGCTGGCCAGCGGTCGCGATTGCGCCGAGGCCCAGGCCCCTAACCGGCTTTTAAGCGAACGCGAGGCGTAATATTCATCTGCCGGGGCACCATCCTCTTTTGAGATAAGTCCCCGCGCGCGGATCTGGCGGCGCAGCGACTTCCAATGCATGACAAAGGCTGCCTTCTGCGCCTGATCAAGCTCGCCAGCCTTCGCGCTTTCGTAGTTGGTGTAAAACACAAAACCGTTCTCATCGACGTCTTTCAACAAAACCATCCGAGCATTCGGCATCCCGTCTGCATCGACGGTGCTCAGCGCAATGGCATTCGCATCATTCGGCTCCACCGCCTGCGCCTCTTGAAGCCAGCTACGCACGAGAGCGAAGGGATCATCGCCTGCAAATATGCCACTTCGCTTCGACATCATGCCTCCTCGGGGGGTTGACTGGGCGGGCGCTCTTTACCGTGCGCCAAAAGATTAAGATGGGACTTTAGTCATCAAAATCCAGAATATTAGCATGTTAATCAACAAGTAAAGCTCAATTTCTTATGTGACACTTAACGTTATACCCCCTCGGGTATTCGGGGCCGATAGGCAGTTGCTGCCCCTCATAGCTTGATGCGACGGGTGCAATGGCCTAAAGCTCGGCCCGTGACAGAGGGGGAGCGAATGTCGACAAATTTGATGACGGGCAAGCGCGGCCTGATCATGGGGTTGGCCAATGACAAATCCATCGCTTGGGGGATTGCCAAAACCTTAGCAGATGCCGGAGCGGATCTGGCGTTTTCCTATCAAGGGGAGGCTTTGCAAAAGCGTGTCAAACCCTTGGCCGAGCAGCTTGGCAGCGATTTCGTCCTGCCTTGCGATGTCGGGGACGAGGCCTCGATTGACGAACTATTTACCGCATTGGGTGCGCGCTGGGACAGCCTAGACTTTGTTGTCCATGCGATTGGCT
>CAYWNJ010000236.1:0-4570 GCA_964459535.1 uncultured Rhodobacterales bacterium | reverse complement strand
AGGGGACAGCCCCGCACCGCCCAAAGAAAGCGGATGGTCCTCTGGCAGCATACCCTTTGCTTTGTAGCTGGTGATCACGGGGATACCGAACGCTTTGGCAAAGCCCGCAATATCAGCGCTCTCGTTCAGGGCATCGACGCCCGCGATCATCACCGGACGCCGCGCGCTGCTGAGCCAATCGGCAAGCTCGGCCATAACCTTGGGGGCAGGCACTGTAGGCGCGGCATTAGCTCGGCGGGCGGGCAGTGTGTCGGGGACCTTTGCGTCTGCCACTGCGACCGGAACGTCGATAAAGACCGGGCCGGGTTGACCCTCGGTTGCAATCGCAACGGCTTTATCCGCGATCAGATGGGCCGCCCCTGGTTCAAGGGTGAAGTCAGCCTTGGTCACCGGCGCAAAGACGGCGCGTTGATCCAGTACCTGATGGGTGTAGCCTTGCGCCTCGGCAGCGTCGACGCACCCGGCCAAGACGATCAAAGGCACCCGATCTTGCAGCGCATTTGCGACCGTATTCACCGCGTTGAGCGCGCCCGGCCCGACCGTGGCCACCAAAATACCCGGCGCGCCCGTACGATGCCAGGCACCTTCGGCCATAAAGCCCGCTGCGTTCTCGTGCTTAGCCAGGACAAAGCGGATCCCGGCGGCCTCTAGCGCGTCAACGAGGGTCAGAACCTCTCCGCCCGGCATACCGAACGCATAGCGGCATCCCGCCTCGTAAAGCCGTTTCGCAATTGCATCCGCCGCGCGCATGTTTGATCTCCTCTTCGCTGCCGCGCTCGGCCTAACAGGTCAACCCGGCCTGTGCAATTGACGTGCAATTCACCTGCGGTTCATTTGGGCGAGAGGCTTGACCAAACCGCATTGAGCACCCTTATGGATCCTATGACGCGTCAGTTTCAGATAACGGGGTTGCACTGCGCCGCCTGCGTCGGCCACGTAGAAAGCGCGCTGTCTGCGTTGCCGGGTGCGCAGGATGCTCAGGTGAATTTGGCAACGCATATGGGCCAAGTCAGCGGGGCTTCTGCTGCGCAGATACGAACGGCGCTGGAGCAAGCAGGCTATCCGGCGCGGGCGCTGCGTCGCCGCCTAAGCGTTCCTGACATGCACTGCGGCAGCTGTGTTGCGCGGGTTGAAACCGCGGCGGGCGAGGCTTCTGGCGTGTTGCGTGCCGAGGCAAATTTGGCCGATCGAAGTCTGACGCTTGAAGTCTTGGCCGGGGATGAAGAAGCGTTAAGCGCGGGGATTGCTGCACTCAAGGCCGAAGGGTTTTCGGCAACACTGCAAAGCGAGGGCGGCGCTGAAGAAGAGCAAGATGAAACCGCAGTTGCGCGGCGGCGGTTTTGGATTGCAGCCGCGCTCACCTTGCCAGTGTTCATTACCGAGATGGGTGGGCATATCGTTCCGCCCCTTCATCATTTCATCGCCCGGACTGTTGGCACAGACCTAGCCCACCTCGCGCAGATGGCGCTTATTGCTCTTGTACTCGCTTGGCCGGGCGGTGGCTTTTTTCGGCGCGGTGTGCCGGGCCTGCTGCGGGGGCGCCCGGACATGGATGCGCTCGTTGCGCTTGGCACGTCGGCGGCGTTTGGCTTTTCCGTGATCTCGACTTTGACCCCGGGCTGGTTGCCTCCGGGCTCTGCCGCTGTCTACTTCGAAGCGGCTGGTGTGATCGTGACCCTAATCTTGCTAGGTCGCTGGTTCGAGGCCAAAGCCCGCGCCCGCACGGGCGACGCGCTGCGCGCGCTGATGGAGCTTGCGCCCAAGACCGCATGGATTGAGCAGGATGGCGAAACCATCGAACGGTCCGTCGCTGAAATCGCCTTGGGCGATACAATTCTGCTACGCCCCGGCGCGCAGATCCCGGTTGACGGAGAGGTGATCAGCGGCGAGAGCCATGTCGATGAAGCGATGCTGACGGGGGAGCCGATCCCCGTCTTCAAATCACAAGGCGCGCCCGTGCGTGCGGGCTGTGTGAACGGGACGGGCACGCTGCGCTTGCGCGCAACGGGGATCGGCGCGGATACGGCTCTGGCTCAAATTGTGCGCATGACCCGGCACGCGCAGGCCGCGCGCCTGCCGATACAAGACCTGCTTAACCGTGTAACCGCCTGGTTCGTGCCCGCTGTGCTGGGCGTTGCTGCGCTGAGTTTTGTACTATGGCTCATCGTCGGTGGTAGCCTTGGCCCCGCCGTCGTCGCGGCAATTTCGGTTTTGATCATTGCCTGCCCCTGCGCGATAGGTCTGGCGACGCCCGTGTCAATCATGGTTGGTACCGGGCGCGCGGCGCAATTGGGGGTTCTGTTTCGCAGCGGTGAGGCGCTCCAGCGTTTGGGCGCAGTCGATTGGGTCGCTTTTGACAAAACCGGCACACTGACCCAAGGGGCGCCGAGCCTTACACATATCGCTGTCGCCGAGGGGTGGGATTGGGCCAAGCTACACCCAATCGTCGCAGCGCTTGAGGCACGCTCAGAGCACCCGGTCGCCCGTGCGCTGTCTGACTATGATGGACGCTTGCCAGAGGTCGCAAGCTTTACGGCAACGCCCGGTCAGGGGATTGAAGGCGAGGTTGCGGGTCGCCGCCTGCGCATCGGGAACAGGCACTTTGTCAAAGACGTTCCCTTTAACCAGCTTTCTCAGGAGGCAGAGATATGGGCAGAGGAAGGTGCGACGCCTGTCTATGTCACAGTGAATGATGCACCAGCATGTATATTGGCCGTATCGGACCCGGTACGCGCCGATGCCGCTGCAGCGCTGCAGCGGTTGCGCCGTTTGGGAATGAAATGCGCAATCCTATCCGGTGATGTGCCGCAGACGACCCGCCACGTCGCGGCGCAGCTTGGCGTAACGGAGGTCAGGGCGGGCCTTTCTCCAGACGGCAAGGTAATTGCAATCCAAGAGCTGCCTGGTCCGGTTGCTTTTGTCGGCGATGGTCTAAACGATGCGCCGGTTCTTGCCACGGCGGATGTGGGCCTTGCGGTGGCAAAAGCGACCGATATCGCGAGCGAGGCCGCCGGCGTTGTGCTCATGGCGCCCGGCCCGGCGCCCGTTGCGCGCGCTATCCTGCTTTCCCGGGCAACGATGCGCAATATCCGCCAGAATCTTGCTTGGGCATTTGGCTATAACACACTTCTGATCCCGGTAGCCGCTGGGCTGCTTGTGCCCTTTGGTGGGCCTGGGCTGACACCGATGCTTGCTGCCAGCGCAATGGCGCTCAGCTCGCTTGCCGTTGTCTTGAATGCGCTACGGCTGCGCCGGACATCGGGCTGAGGGCAACCCTGCGCGGGCGCGCTAATAATGCGGGGGAGGTTTGTCGGCAAAGACTGCGGCACCCTCTGAGGCACGCTCCGCCTCTCGGTCCATCAGCGACGCCACGCGCCGGTTTAGCTGGTAAATCTTCTTTTCTTGCGCATGAACAAGGTCGGACAAGTCCTGCGTGACCCGCTCAAGATGGGCGATCTTTTCTTCTAATGCTCTCATGGTCCCCAATTTACCGATGGCCCGCACCTTAGCAAGCGCCGCTTGCCCCTTTGGCGCGCATTGGATAGAGCGGGCGCGAGCGTCAAGACCGGAGCCGCCCCATGGCAAAGCCCAAAAAGACCCCGCGCCCAAAGGCAGAAACTCCACGGGGGTTTCGCGACTATTTTGGGCCCGAAGTGACCCAGCGTACAGAGATGCTACGGCAAATCTCAGAGGTCTACCACCGCTATGGATTTGATGCGCTGGAAAGCAGCGCGGTCGAGACTGTCGAGGCTTTGGGGAAGTTCCTGCCGGATGTAGATCGCCCGAACGAAGGGGTTTTTGCCTGGCAAGAGGATGAGGGCGACTGGCTGGCGCTGCGCTATGATATGACGGCGCCCCTCGCGCGGGTTTATGCGCAGCACCGCAACGTGCTACCCAGCCCCTATCGGCGGTTCACGATGGGTCCCGTTTGGCGGAATGAAAAACCAGGGCCAGGGCGTTTTCGCCAATTCTATCAATGCGATGCGGATACGGTTGGCACGGCTTCAATGGCCGCCGATGCTGAGATATGCGCAATGCTGGCGGACACGCTGGAAGAGGTCGGTATTCCGCGCGGCGATTACATTGTGCGGATCAACAACCGCAAAGTACTCAACGGTGTGCTCGAAGTCGCGGGCTTGGCGGGGGAGGTTGCTGAAACGCAGCGCGGTATCGTGCTGCGCGCAATTGACAAGCTAGACCGTCTGGGCATCGAGGGCGTGCGCGCCCTGCTGAGCACAGGCCGCAAAGATGAGAGCGGTGATTTCACCCAAGGGGCGCAGCTAAGCCCGGAGCAGGCCGAGATTGTTCTGGGCTTTGTGCAAGCTCAGCGGTCAAGCGGGGCCGAAACAGTCGCGCAGTTGCGCACGCTCACGCAGGGCTCGCAGATTGGCTCGACCGGTGTGTCTGAGTTAGAAGAGATCGCCGCCTTGCTCAGCGCTGGCGGGTACGAGACGGACCGGATCGTCATTGATCCCTCCGTTGTGCGTGGTTTGGGCTATTATACCGGCCCGGTTTACGAGGCAGAACTGACTTTTGAGATTTTCGATGAAAAAGGTCAAAAGCGGCAATT
>CAYWNJ010000235.1:0-4600 GCA_964459535.1 uncultured Rhodobacterales bacterium | reverse complement strand
CTCACTTTGCCCATCTCAAACAGGCGATGGCCGCGAACCAGCTGATGGTTGAGCGTCGGCTTGATCCGTGCATGTCCGAAGTCTTTGCGTGGGATGAGCTACCGGCGGCTCATATGAAAATGCTGCGCAACGCGCACAAGCCCGGGAACATGGCTGTCTTGGTCCAATCGCCAAAGACGGGACTACGCACACTCGAAGACGTGTTGGACGCACGGACCTGAGATCACTTAAGCTAGAGCGCTCGACCTTAAACCTGAGGCATCTCGCCTTGAATTTATCTCCTGCGCAACGGGAACCGTTGCGCCGCGCCGTTCCGCCCCCACGGGGCGGCGCGATTGCGCCTCCCCTCGGAACGGCGCTACCGAACTTCTGCTGGGTGCCTCAGGTTTAAGGTCGGGTGTTCTAAATTTACACCTTCCGCGCCTGCGAATCACTTGGCGACTCGCGGGCGCGGCGCTTGCGAAATTGCGGCTCTAACGGTTTCAACGGCTTAAAATTCTGCCCCTCGCTATTTCTGGGGAGGTAAGATAGGCGAATTTATCAACAAATGATCCACATGTTATGGTTGTATTAACTTTTCATTAACCATCTGGGAGTGAATCTGCCATGCGAAATGAATGGATTTTGGATGTCCTGACCGACCTTAAAACATTTGCTCGGACCAATGGTATGCCCACCTTGGCAGAGCAGTTGGACGACACGGTGATTGTCGCCCTCGCAGAGGCCGCAACGCAGGACGAGACAAAGGCGGACATGCGTTATGGCGAAGAGCCCATCGTTGGAACCTATCTTGGAGGAACTGGAGCGCGCTGACGATATTGATGCGCTAAATGAAGTGATCTTTCGCCTGCGCGATTTGTTCGCCCTGGATCATATGGTCTATCACTGGGTCGATAGCGCAGGAGACCAATACGGATGTGGCACCTATTCGGATGCTTGGCGTGATCGCTATCTTGAGCAGAACTATCTGCGTATCGACCCCGTTATCGTCGGATGTTTTCAGCGGTTCCACCCAGCGGATTGGAAGCAACTTGATTGGTCTGGCAAAGCAGCGAAAGCGTTTCAGCGTGAAGCCTTGGACTATGGTGTCGGCAATCAAGGGTTTTCTGTGCCAATTCGTGGTCCGAACGGACAATTTGCGCTCTTCACGGTCTCGCATAACTGTGATGACGCGACATGGGTGCAGATCACCGAAACGCATCGACGTAGCTTGCTGCTGATCGCGCACGAATTTAACCGCAAGGCGCTTGAATTTGAGCCCAATCGACAACCGGATCAGGCGCAATCTCTCAGCCCGCGCGAGGTGGATGCCATGACGCTTTTGGCGATGGGCTATAGCCGGGCGCAGGTGGCGGATACGTTGACGATCTCCGAACACACCTTGCGCGTTTACATCGAAAGTGCTCGGTTCAAACTAGGCGCCATGAACACAACTCATGCGGTTGCGCGCGCGATGAGTCGGGGGCTCATCGTAGTTTGAAATCGGGCGTTGCGCCCGCGTTGCACGCGTCGTTCGCGCCTATCGCTAAGAATTAACGCCTTCCTTTCTACCTTCCTTGCCAAAGCACGTGAGCTGACAAGGAGGTTTGGACATGTTGCGTTATCTCTATGCAGAGGCTTTGCCAAAGCATCCGGTACTGGCCGAAACAATGTTTAAAGACCGCGCGGATCAGTTCCGCACGCGCTTGGGTTGGGACGTTGATGTCGATGCGACAGGGGCCGAGCGAGACGAGTATGATGCGCTCAATCCGCTTTACGTGATTTGGGAAGAGCTTGGCGGCACCCATGGCGGCTCAATGCGGTTTTTGCCGACCACGGGCCGCACGATGGTCAACGAGCACTTCACCGATATCCTTGGTGGCGGCACCATTCGCTCGGGCAGCATTTGGGAATGCAGCCGCTTTTGCCTGTCCCGCGGTGCAGGCAGCCATGTCGCCGCAGCGCTGATGCTTGCGGGCGGCGAGATCATGCAGAACTTTCGCGTTGAGCATTTTGTCGGCGTGTTTGATGCGCGCATGGAGCGGATCTACCGGCTCATCGGGTCCTCGCCAGAAGTCATCGGCAGCAAGGGCCTTGGCCGCGATAAGATCAGCGTTGGGCTCTGGCAATTCGAGCGCGGCTCGGCACAGCGGGTCTCTGCGCGTGCGGGCGTAAGTCCCGCCCTCTCGCGCCTCTGGTTCGAGCGCGCCTTTGGGGCGTTACCAACTTCCGGGCTCGCCGCCGTCGGATAGGTCTGGCCCTTGGAACGGAGGCAACGTAGGCTGCCGTCATGGAGCCGCCCCCCCTTCAATATTCTGACGATCAAGCAGAAGCCTTTGATGCTGTAGCAGCGTTGCTTCGCGATGCGGGTGTGGATCTTGATGATCAACTACTTACCCCACCCAAGGCGGGCGCGGGATCGGTTATGGCGGTCACGGGCAAGGCCGGGTCAGGTAAGACGCTTCTGCTTGCCGAGCTTTACAAAGCCCTCAAGACTGCTGGCGTTGATATCATCTCGGGAGATTATGAAGGCCGCCGGTCCAAGGAAAGGCGGACGCTTGCCATCCTCGCGCCAACGAACAAGGCCGCCTCGGTTCTGCGGCTGCGCGGTGTGCCTGCAACAACAATTCACCGCATCCTTTATACCCCTGTTTATGATCCGGAATATGAGCTGATCGCCGAATGGCTGACCGGAAAAGGCACCCGGCCCGAAATTGAGGGGCTTACCGATGAAGCATTGGACCGAGCGCATCGTTTTTATCAATCAAACCAATCTATTCCTGGCGCGTTGGCCGCAGCGGGCTTGCGGGGGAGCGATTTTATCACCGGATGGAAGCGCCGCGAGGAGGCGCTCGATCTGGGTTTTGTCGATGAAGCGTCGATGCTCGATGATCAGCAATTCGAAGACCTGAAAGAGATTTTTCCGACCCTCCTGCTCTTTGGAGATCCTGCGCAGCTTGCTCCTGTTAACCAATCCGGCGCGATGGTGTTTGACAAGCTGCCCGCGCCGCGCGTGCTCAGCCTGTCTCGCATCTTTCGCCAAGAGGCGGATAATCCGATTTTGGATCTGGCCCATGCGCTGGCGGACCCGCAACTTGACTTTTACGGGTTCGAGCGGCTGGTCGAGCAAACAGCGGCGCGCGACGACAGAGTGGTTTGGGGACAGCGCGTTGAGGTTGATTTGATGGCGCGCTCGCCCGCTTTGGTGTGGCGCAATGCGACGCGCATTCGTCTGATCCATGCCTTCCGCAGCGTTTATGAGGCGCCTGAGGATATGCTGCTTGAGGGCGAGCCGCTGATTTGCGATGGGATCGAGTTGCCGCTCAAGCATCGCAAGAAACGGATCGATCTAGAGGCGCGCGGCTTGGTTAAAGGTGCTCAGGTGATCTATCTTGGCGAGGGGCGCAAGCCGGGGTTCTCCCGTCTGCATGTTATGGGGGCCGAAGATCCGCGCCTTTCGGCGGCCTCTATCGTGAAGATCGAAAAGCCCGATGAGGAAGAGCCGTTTATCCCCTTTGCCGCGCGCATGGGCGCAAGCTTTTTGCACGGCGCGGCTGTGACCATCCATAAAGCGCAAGGCTCGCAATGGCATACGGTCCAGATTTTCGCGCCAGACCTTTATGCAGCGGCCCGAATGGGGCGTATGGAGGCCGGTCAGCCCTTGTGGAAACGCCTGGCCTATGTCGCCATCACCCGTGCCCAAGAGCGGCTCATCTGGGTAGTGCGCAATCGCCTGGCCAAGCCAAATGCCGCTTTGAGCGTCGATGACCTTGAGGTCCGTACGGCACCAAAGCTTGTGCTGCAAACAGAGACAGATGAGCCACCGAGTGTTTAGGATTTTTTGGATGCCGCTTGATCTCGGGTGGGGCGAAGGCTTGAGCCTGAATAAATTAACTCTAGATTCAGAGCTAGAATTTCAGCGGCGCGCAGTGACATTTCTAAACGGGACAGAGCTATGAAGATATACGATACCGGTTCTGTGGGGTTACATTTTCGTATTGATGGCCCTGATGACGGCGCGCCCGTGGTTTTTGCCAATTCGCTCGGAACCGACCTAAGGCTTTGGGATGGGATCCTTCCCTATCTGCCAGATGGTCTGCGTATTTTGCGCTATGACAAGCGGGGCCATGGGCTGTCAGCTTGTCCTACGCCGCCTTATTCGATGGGTGCGCTTGTCTCGGATGTCGAAGCGTTGATGGACGCGCAAGGCTTCAAAAACGCCATGTTCGTTGGTTTGTCGATTGGCGGCATGATCGCGCAAGGGCTTGCGGTGAAGCGTCTGGATTTGGTCCGCGCTTTGGTCTTGTCGAATACGGGTGTCAAGATCGGTACGAAGTCGCTGTGGGAGGATCGTATCTCTCAGATAAAAGAGGGCGGTATAGAAGCGCTGGCCGATGGGGTTATGGCGCGTTGGTTTTCTAAGGCGTTTTGTGCCACGCAAGAATTATCGATATGGCGGAACATGCTCGCGCGCCAACCCGCCGCAGGTTATATCGGCTGCGCTGCGGCGATTTCTGGCACAGATTTCTTTTCCACAACGTCGAGCCTGCTTTTGCCAGCTTTGGTGATTTCGGGAACTGAGGATGGCTCGACCCCGCCGGATCTCGTCCGTGAAACGGTC
>CAYWNJ010000234.1:0-4602 GCA_964459535.1 uncultured Rhodobacterales bacterium | reverse complement strand
TGCCGAAGGCAAACCTTCGGTTTGACGGGCGGCGCGATTGCGCCTCCCCTCGGAATGGCGCTATCAGAATGACCGCTGGGCGCCTCGGGCTACGGCGGGACGCTTTGAAAGCAAAAGCGTGATCGATAGGGCTGTGACGCTATATTAAGGCACAGCTGTTAGGGTCGTTATGCCTCCTCTTGTCAGAGGCAGCGGCACAAGCTAACTGATCCTCATGTCCAAGGCGAGACTTACCCAGTGACTGACCGGCCTGCGCGCCCTCTAACGCTCCGTGACGTGTCCGAAGTATCGGGCGTCTCCGAAATGACGGTAAGCCGCGTGCTGCGCGGGCGCGGAGACGTTTCTAAGGCGACCCGAGAACGGGTGCGCGCGGCAGCAAAATCCCTTGGATATGTGCCCAATCAGATTGCGGGCTCACTGGCCTCTCAACGCGTTAATCTGGTCGCGGTGATCATTCCCTCGCTCTCGAATATGGTGTTTCCAGAGGTGCTGAGCGGCATAAGCGCCGTCTTGGACGAGACCCCGCTGCAAGCCGTTGTCGGCGTGACGGACTATCAGGCTGAGAAAGAAGAGAAAGTTCTCTATGAGATGCTCTCTTGGCGGCCTTCAGGTGTGATCCTGGCGGGGCTCGAACACTCCGATGCAGCGCAAGCGATGCTTAGGAATGCAGGGATCCCGGTGGTGGAGATTATGGACACCGATGGGCGCAGCGTTGACTCGGTCGTTGGCATCTCGCACCGCCGCGCGGGCGCAGAGATGGCGCGTGCGATCCTCAAGCAAGGCTACCAAAACATTGGCTTTATGGGCACGCAACTGTCCCGAGATCACCGGGCTCGCAAACGCTTTGAAGGGTTTACCGAAGCGCTTGCGAAGGCCGGGGTCGAAATTCTGGATCGCGATTTTTACGCGGGCGGCTCGGCCCTGGCCAAAGGGCGCGAGATGACCGCCGCCATGCTAGAGCGCACGCCAGATCTGGACTTTCTCTACTACTCAAACGACCTGATCGGGGCCGGGGGCTTGTTGTATCTCTTGGACCAAGGCATTGATGTGCCGGGTCAAATCGGACTTGCAGGCTTTAACGGCGTTGATTTGTTGCAAGGACTGCCCCGGCGCTTGGCCACGATGGACGCCTGTCGCCGTCAGATTGGACAGGTTGCGGCGGAAATTATCCGCGATCATGTCCCAGGATGCGCGCCACAAAAGATCGTGCTGACGCCCAAGATCGACTATGGCGATACATTGCGCCGTCGCCGACCCTAAGATGAACCGCTTTGTTCTAAGCAACGCCCAAGCGCGCCGGGTCTTCTTGGATCGCCACGCTTTGCACGAAGCGCCAACGGGCCCCGCAAAGTCGGACGCTCTGCTGGATCTGATCACCCGTTTGGGCTTTGTCCAGCTTGATAGCATCAATACGGTCGCGCGCGCCCATGATCTGATCCTGTTTGCGCGGCGCCCGCGCTTCCGCAGTTCCGATCTGAAGCGGCTTTATACGCGGGACGGGGCGCTTTTCGAACATTGGACCCATGATGCGGCAAAGATCCCGCGCGCGTTTTACCCTTGGTGGCATTTGCGCCGCCAGCGGGATGCTGCGCTGCTGAAAGCACGTTGGAAGAAGTGGCGCCAACATGAGTTCACCCATCTTATGGATGGCGTTCTGGCCCATATTCGCGATCATGGACCCTGCTCTAGCGCCGAGCTTGGACCAGATGAGCCGCGAAAATCGGGCGGCTGGTGGGATTGGCACCCGTCAAAAACTGCGGTCGAGTATCTCTGGCGATCCGGCGCGCTGACGGTGATAGGACGGGAGGGCTTTCAAAAGCGCTATGACCTGACCGAGCGCGTCATCGAGCAGTCGCTCATTGAGACGCAGCCCGACACCGAGGCGACGATCAACTGGTGTTGCACAGAGGCCCTGCGCCGTCTCGGCTTTGCCACCCATGGTGAGCTGGCCGCGTTTTGGGGGCATATCACACCAGCGGAGGCGAAGGCGTGGGTCGAGGTGGAACTCGCGCAAGGCCGCCTGATGCCCATTGATGTTGTCGGCGCCGACGGGACGGCGCGCGCGGCCTATGCCCATCCGGGCCTGCCCTCAGAGCCCGTCCTAGAACAGCCGCCGACCGCGCGGCTTCGCGTTCTCAGCCCGTTTGATCCGGCGCTGCGGGATCGCAAACGTGCCGCGCGGCTCTTTGGTTTTGACTATCGGATCGAGATCTTCGTGCCCGAGGCAAAGCGCCGCTATGGCTATTACGTTTTTCCAATCCTGGAAGGCGCGCGGCTGGTGGGCCGGGTGGATATGAAGGCGTTTCGGGATCAGGATGTGCTCCGCGTCCGCGCGCTTTGGCCTGAACCTGGCGTGAAATGGGGAAAGGGACGGCAGGCTGCTTTTGAGGCCGAACTGGACCGGCTGACCCGCCTCGCAGGGACCCATAGCTTTGCGTTCGATGCGGGCTGGCTTCGATTGCACCCGCCGCCAAACCCGCTAGGGTAAGGGTGATGGAAGAACCGCACTACCCAAGGATCGAAACCGTGGGCCTATCGGGCCTCTTGGTCACCTTTGCCCCGGCGCTGGAGGACCCCGCCAACCGTGCCGCCTTGGCCTTTCGCGCGGCGATCGAGGCGCAGCGCCCGGCCTGGGTCGAGGAAAGCGCGACCTCGCTGGTCTCCGCCTTCTTCCGCGCCGATCTGGCGGAGATTGATCTGGAGGCGGCGCAGGCGTTTCTGGAGGAAATGCTTAGCGCGCAAGATTGGTTCGAAGCGCCGCTTCCACAAGGCCGCAAGCTCTGGCGTATCCCTGCGGTGTTCGGGACGGACCTCGCCCCTGGTTTAGAGGAGGCAGCAGATGCGGCGGGTCTGAGCCCAGACGCGGCGATTGAAGAGCTGAGCCAGACCCCCCTGCGCGTGATCACGATTGGCTTTGCACCGGGCCAACCCTATCTCGGCACGCTGGGGCCGCATTGGGATATCCCGCGCCTGACCGGCCTTACCCCGAACGTCCCGCGCGGGGCCTTGGTGGCGGCGGTGCGGCAGATCTGCCTCTTTTCGAACGACACGCCCACCGGCTGGCGGCATGTCGGGCAAACCGCCTTTCGCACCTTTCAACCCCAGGCCGCGCAGCCTTTTCCGCTTAGCCCCGGTGATGAGCTGCGCTTTGATCCCATTGACGCTACGGCTTACAAAAAGCTGCTCGATCAGGGCAGCGACGGCGCGCGTTTTGAGGTGACCGCATGAGCGGGCTGATCATCCGCAACATCGGGCCAACGGCAGCGTTTCAAGATGCCGGACGGCCCGGCTATTTTGCCTTTGGGCTAACCCGAGGCGGGGCGATTGACCCGCTCGCCTTGCTGGAAGGCGCGTCGCTGCTCGGCCAAGATCCAAACAGTGCCGCGCTTGAGATGGCCAGCATGGGCGGTGTCTTTGAGGCGGCAGCGCCCTGCCGCATCGCCCTGACTGGTGCGGATATGACCGCCCGCATTGGTGAGCGCAGCGTCGATTGGCATGCCTGCCACGCCATGGAGGCTGGAGAAGTTCTGAGCATCGGGGCCGCGCGCAAAGGCACCTATGGGTATCTCCATATTGGCGGCGGCTTTGATGCGCCGCATTATTTGCAGACGCGCGGGACGCATATGTCTGCCGGGCTAGGCCGCCTTGTTGCAACGGGCGATCACCTGCCTGCCCTGCCGGATCCGGGCGGGCCAACGGGCATGCGCCTAGCCGTTGCAGATCGCTTCAGCGGTGGGAGCGTGCGCATCGTGCCCTCAATGCAAACCGCTCAGTTTCCCGTCGAAACCCGCGCCCGGTTCGAAGCCACCCGCTTTACCCGCAGCGCCCGCGCCAATCGCCAAGGTATCCGCATCGAGCATGAAGGTGAGGGCTTTTCCGTCGAAGCGCAGCGCAAGATCGTCTCCGAGATCATTGTTCCCGGCGATATCCAAATCACGGGCGATGGCACGCCCTTTGTCTTGATGTGCGAAAGCCAGACAACGGGGGGCTATCCTCGGATCGGAACGGTCATTCCTGCCGACCTACCACGTGTGGCGCAATGTCCGCTTGGCGGGCAGTTGCAGTTTCAGTTCATCAGCCTGCAGGAGGCGCGCAAGATCCAACGGGCCGAGGCGCAACGCCAAGACCGGCTCAGCGCCGCCATTACGCCGATTTTGCGCGACCCGTGGCAGATCCAAGATCTTGCGCAGTATAATTTCATCAGCGGCGTTATCGACGCCAAGCAAGAGGAGCTTTAGATGCAGGTTGATCTGAACGCCGATATGGGTGAGAGCTTTGGCCCCTGGAAAATGGGGGATGATGCCAGTTTGCTGAAAACTGTCACCTCAGCCAATATCGCGTGCGGCGCGCATGCGGGCGACCCGGATGTGATGGCCCAAACCATGCAGATCGCGCTTGAAAACGGGGTTGGGATCGGCGCGCATCCCGGCTTTCCCGATATCCAAGGCTTTGGGCGGCGGCGCATTGCGATGCCCATCCGCTCGCTTCAGAACAGCATTCGGGCGCAGGTGGGCGCCTCGCTCGGCATGGCCGCGAGCCTTGGGGCAACGGTGCGGCATGTCAAACTGCATGGCGCGCTGGGCAACATGACCTCTGAGAACG
>CAYWNJ010000233.1:0-4604 GCA_964459535.1 uncultured Rhodobacterales bacterium | reverse complement strand
AGCGCCGCGATAGGAGGTATCTATTCGGTGCGATCAGCTCGGCGTTTTGGAACTGAAATAGCTCCCAATTGCCCGGCGTGCCATCGCCAATCGCCGCGAGGTTCCCGCCATTCAGCAGCGCCGCCTGGGAAATCGTGCTCAGCGTGCCGGATTGGAGCGAGACTTCAAGCGTTGCCCCGTCGTCCCAAAGACCCGCGCAAGCCGCCGGGAGGGGCGAGCGCGTCTCGCCCACGGTTGCACGTGCCGCGATGATGGTGTTCAGCGCATAGCCCTCATCCGCCGCCGCAGAATAGACCGCGACCGAGCCTGGCCACGGTGTTCCCGTCACGGCGAGATGCGGCGCGTGGGGCACTTCATCCCCGCTCATCAGCGGCAGATCCAGAAAGAACGGTTGCACGGGGACGGGCGGGACGAATTCCCGCACCGATGCCAGTTGATCCTCGATTTCGGAGGGCACATAAGTCTCGGGCTCGATCCGCACCGCGTCGACAAGCTGCACGGGTCCCTCCTCGACGCGATCAATCCGAAACAGGCGGGCCGGGCGCGCGCCTTCGGGCGGCAGGCTCAGAACATCTCCCGCGCCCAAATCCAGACGCGAGGGCGGCAGCGCCAGGCGCACTGCATCGCGCGCAATCCGCGCCTCGGTCAGCCAGCGCTCGGCCACTTGCAGCGCCTCGGCGCGGGTGAGCGACAGCGCAAGCTCGCTGTTTGAGACCGCATGGGTCGCCTCATCGGCAAGAATCGCCTCTTCTGTCGCCGTCTCAAAATCAGCATCGGCCTGCACAAAGCTAAGGCGGACCCGGCCCACCATCTCGGCTTCGGCCTCGCGCACCTGTTCGAGGCGGCCCTCCAACTCATCCGTGACCGCCAGTCGCTCGGGATCGACAATGCTGTCCCCCTGCCCGTCACGCATCACAAAGCGCAGAACGCCATCCCGCTCGACCGCATCAAAGGCGTAACGCAACATGAGGGGTTGGAGCGCGCTGCGGGCATCGCTGACTTCGCTTACGGCATAGCCGCGCACATAGCCATAAAGCCCGCTTGTGTCATAGGCGCGCAGCCCTGCGCGGGTGCATATCTCGGCCACCACATCGGCCAGGGTGCGCCCCGCGGTGCGCCCGTTGATCCAGTGCCCGCGCGGATAGTTCTCGCCATCGCTCCAAAGCGACAGGTTGTTGGGAAAGAACGGAAAGGGCCGCATGTCCCAGGCCCAGACAAAGGCGCGGGACATATCCAGCATCGGGGCGTCATACTCGGTTGAGACCGGGTTGCGCGCGGGGTCGCCCCAATAGCTGTGCATAGCCCGCAAATATTGCTTTTGGATCAGATCATCGCGCGCCCCGTTTGAGAATTTCGGCGGGCTCGATTCCGAGGATTTCTGATCCAAGAATTTGTTCGGCTGATTGGTGCCTTTGTCGATTGCGGCGCAACCCAGTTCGGTAAACCAGAAGGGCTTGGATTGCGGCACCCAAGCGGTTGGCTCGGCCTGCCGCACACCGTCGATGCGGTTGTGATGCGGGTTTAGCCACCAGTTGCGCAGATCCTTATAGCGGAACACCCACGGCTCATCATGCGCGCCGTCGGTGATTGGCGTGCGGATCTGCGCAGCTTCGGCATCGACGGAGTGGTAATACCAGTCAAACCCCTCACCGCCTTCGATATTGCTGCGCAGATAATCAAGGTTATAGATCGCATCCCAGTCCTGCGCGTCCAGATGCGTCTGACCGTCGCGCCAATCCGACAGCGGCATGTAATTGTCGATGCCGATAAAGTCGATCTGAGCATCTGCCCAGAGCGGATCTAGGTGGAAATAGACATTGCCCGAGCCGTCTTGCGGCTGATAGCCGAAATACTCGCTCCAATCCGCCGCATAGCCGATCTTTGTCGCCGGCCCAACAAGCTGACGCACCTGGGCCGTAAGCGCTTGCAACGCGGCGACGAAGGGAAAGCTGTGGCCCGCGCCGCGCAGTTGGGTCAGGCCCCGCAGCTCAGAGCCAATGCAAAAGCTCTCGACCCCGCCCGCCGCTTGGCAGAGGGCCGCGTAGTGCAGGATGAACCGGGAAAAGCTCCACTCTTGCGGCCCGATGTAGTGGACGTGGCCGGGGCTCACCACAAAATGCTCAGCGGTGACCGTACCGAAAAAGGCGGCGATTTCAGCGTCCATGGCGGCGGTCGCGTCCGGCGTGCCGGGCATCCCTGGCGCCAGCGAGCTCGTAATGCGTCCGCGCCACGGCAAAGCGGGCTGCCCCGGCGCGCCGGTATAGGGATTGGGCAGGGTGTTATCCTCGGTCTGATCCATCAGGATAAAGGGGTAAAACATCACCGCCTTACCTGCCGCATTCAGCGCCTGGATTGCTTCGATCACTGACGCGTCCGAAGGGGTGCCGCCATAGATCGGGCGCTCGTCCAGCGTCGCGATCTGGGCGGCCCCGGCGCGGGTCAGACCTGCCACCGACCAGGGCATGTTTTGCCCCTCGATATCGCTACGCTCAACCTTTGGCTCAATCCGGCAATCGGCGCAGCGCAAATCCCCGCCGAACCAAGACACAACGAGCGAGGCCGCGTCGCAATTGGGCAGCTCATCGCTCAGCATATCCAGCGATTGGGCAAAATCCGTGCGGCCTGCGGGCGTGTTCACATTTGCGCTCCAGCGCGCGCCGGTCGCATCGCTATAGTAAACCGGCGTCGTCGCCAGCGCGTATTCGCCCGAGCCAGGCATGAGCGCGACGGCTTGAACGGCTTGGGTGATCTCTTCGCTTGCGCCCGGCGCTGCGGGCTGCTCTGGCCGAACAACCTCAAAGGAAAACTGCGGCACGCGGTTGCCAAAGGGCGCCAGCTCCAGCCCCTCAATCACCACATAGGCGGTGCCGCGATAGGCCGGCACCTGCCCTGCCCCCTCAATCGCCTCGATCAGCGGGTCGGGCATTTGATCCGCAGTACCATTGTAGACGCGCATATTGAGATCGGCGACGGGCCGCTCTTCCCCATCCGCCCAGACCCGGCCAACGCTGGTAATCTCGCCTTCGCACAGCGCAATGGCGAGGCTAACAGAATAGCTATATTCCCGCGTTTTGGGCTGGCTCCCGGTGCCCTTGCCGCCCCCCGTCACTGTGCTGGTTTCCAGAAAATCCGAGGCCCAGATCACCTGCCCGCCCAGGCGCATCCGCCCATAGAGCCGAGAAACCGCCGCGCCTTCGCCCGCATTGGTCAGGCGAAAGCGATCAACCTTGCCAATCTCGCGCGCCTCCGAGCCCTGTCCCAAAATGCGCTGATCAATCAGCCGCCCGACGGTTGCCCCAACCGCACGCCCAATCACAACAGAGCTCAGCCCGGCGAGGGTGCCCCCGACCGAGCCGCCAATGGCCGCGCCTGCGGCACTTAGAACAATGGTCGCCATCAGGAAGCCTCCTCTGGAAATGCAAACCGCGCCACGACCCGGCGGGCCCAAGGGGCGCTCAGGGGGCTTTCAACGACCCCGTGGCCGCTATAGGCGTGAATGAAATAGGGCGCGGAGCCCGCCTGCGAGAGGATGCCCAGATGCTTTGCAACGCCCCCGGCGCGCATCCGAAACAGCAAGACATCGCCCGCCGCCTCCGCCTCAAGCGGCTTTGGGATCAAATGCCGGAGCGCGGCGGCCCAGAGCCGCTCTTCCCCCTGCGGCTCGGACCAGTCCATCGTATAGGCAGGCGGGAGTTCGGGCTCGGTTTGATAGAGCGCGCGCCACACGCCCCGCACTAGGCCCAAACAATCGGCCCCAGCGCCCAGGCGCGAGGCTTGATGCACGTAGGGCGTGCCAAGCCAGCGCCGGGCCTCGGCGATCACGGGCGCGCTCATCGCAGGCTCCCGCCGGTATTGGCACCGCTTTGGCGGGGATAGGTCATCACCCAATCCTCACCCGGCAGATCGGGAAAGCCTTGGTAATTCAGAAAATTGTTGAATTTCAGACGGCAGGTTTCTGCCCGCTTGTCGCAACCGGCAATCAAGCGCAGCGCATCCCCCGGCGCAGCCGTCGCCCGCAGCGGCTCCCACAGCTCGACCACGCGCATGCCAGCCTCAAAGCGGTCTTCTTTGACCATCCCCCAAAGCCCCTGCGCCGCACCCGAGTGCAGCTCAAGCCGCCCGCGCCGAAACCAACCGGGCTCGAACGCATCAAGCGCGGAAAAGCGAAAGAGGCGATTGTCGGTGACCTCCTCGATACTCAACTCTGCGCTATATCCCGGCGTTTCGAGGTCAAAGCGGCATTGCGCATCGCCCAGCACCGCCGTGCACGGCTTTTGATAGATCCGGCCTAGCGGACGGTTGAGCGTTTCGGTTAGCCCGCGCAGCTCGGCGTGAAAGGCTCCGCCGGCACGGCGGATTTCGCCAATCGTGCCGCGAAAGATCAGCCAGCGCGTCTCGGGCGCGGTCCAATTGACGCGCCAGGCCCGAATATCCGCGTCATCAAAGCGCCCGGCCTCGATATCCTCGTCCCGCACGGCCGCATCGCTGAGCGCGCCCAGCGCCTCGGCATTATCCACCGAAAGCCCCGTGCTTTGCGCCAGCGCGCTCGCCGTTAGGCCGGTTTGCGCGCGGAAGGTGATCCCGTCAACGCTCAGATCATTATC
>CAYWNJ010000232.1:0-4631 GCA_964459535.1 uncultured Rhodobacterales bacterium | reverse complement strand
TGCCGCTTCGGCCTGTCGGCGCCGTGTTCAACGGGTGGAGCAGGAGGGCTATATTCGCGGCTATGTCGCGCTCTTGGATGCACGCAAAATGGGCGTGCCGACGACCGTTTTTGTGGAGATCACTCTTCAAGGCCAAGCGGATGAAGTCTTGGAGGCTTTTGAACGGGCGGTGTCGCGCATTCCCAATGTGCTTGAATGCCACCTGATGGCCGGAACCGCGGACTATATCCTCAAGGTGGTTGCCGAAGATACCGAAGATTTCGCGCGTATCCACCGCCAACATTTGGCGCGCTTGCCCGGCGTGGGGCAAATGCAAAGCAGCTTTGCCCTGCGAACCGTCTTTAAGACGACGGCCCTGCCGGTTTAGGGTCAAGCCCGGCGCAGAGGCGTTTGATCCCGCGCGCGATGTCGGGTTTCGCGGCTGCGGCATCCGAGGCTAACTGTGTCGCCGTGGATAGCAGATCGGACGGATCGAGAATGCGCTCAATCAACCCATAGTCCAAAGCGGTATAGGCATCGATCTTTTCACCGCCCATGAGAAGCAACTTGGTGCGCGCCGGACCGATAAGCGCCGCCATACGCCCGGGATCAGAAGGTTGCGGGAGGAAGCCCATCTTCATCACCGGATAGAAAAACTGTGCAGTTGGTACGGCAAGCCTTAGATCGCAGGCCAGTACCATCCCCATTGACCCGCCTGCGACAGTCCCGTTGAGTGCGGCAATGCTCAGACCCGGCAGGGCGGCGATTGCAGCGGACAGTTGCTCCCAGAGCGGCGAAAGGGCGAGCCCCGCGCGCGCGGCCTCTAGATCCGCGCCTGCGCTAAACACCCGGCCTGCGCCGGTCAGAATAAAGGCGCGCGCCTCTTGCGCGGCCTGAGCGATACGCACAAGCTCGCTCAGCATCTCTTCGGTCAGCGCATTCGCCTTGTCGGTCCGGTCAAGGGTAACGGTCCAGACGGGCCCGTCTTGATCAAGGCGGATCATACCAGATTGATCCGTGCCCGGATCGCTGGATCACGGAGGGAAATCTCTTGCCCCAAAAACGCATCGGCCTCTGCTGAACACATCCAGAGCAGCGCCTTTGCGGGCCAGTCTGCGGGCACGTGATCGGACCAATCAAGTTGGCTGACGGGGTTAATCCCGGAGGCCTTTATCTCCTTTTGCATCTGCGTGGCAACGGTGCCAGGGCTTAGACCCATTGCGCGGATCTTGTCCCCGTTCTCTTTGTCCAAACAGCGCGTGAGCATCGCAGCGGCGGCTTTGGAGCTGCAATAGTGGCTCCAAGCCTCGACCGGGCCATGGGCGGCGCCCGAGCTGATCGTCAACACCGTTCCGCCCCCGCGTTCCAACATTTTGGGAACCACAGCGCGCATCCCGAAAAAGACGCCCTTGAGATTGATATCAATGACTTTCCCCCAAGCCTCGGGATCTGCGGTTGCAAGATGCGAGATCGGCTCGACCGCACCCGCATTGTTGATCAGCACGTCGACCCCACCAAACGCGCTGATGGTTTCGTCAACGGCACGCTCCATCGCTTCGTAGCTGGACACGTCGCAGGGGAGCGCAAGCGCATTGGGGCCAATCTCATCCGCAAGGGCTTGTACCGAGGCGTTGCTGCGCGCCAATAGCGCGACATTCGCACCCGCTTGGGCAAAAAGGCGGGCCGTCGCCTCCCCAATGCCGCGGCTCGCGCCGGTGATCAGAACTGTCTTACCTGCCATTTCCATGCACATGTTCCCTCTTTTGTTGCGAAGATTTGCCAAGAAGGCGTAGAGCGCTCTTGCGTTTCCGTCCAGAGCAAACCACCTTTATCCTCAGACGGAGACAGCAAAATAACTCTTGGTTGTAAATATAAAGGATAGAATTTGATGACACGCCTAGGCCTGCTTTGTAGCGCATCTATAGTTTCGATTTGTTTGTCGTCCCCAGCCCTTGCGGACTTGACGGCGGCGGAGGCTTGGGAAGACTGGCTCGATTATTTCGCGCTACAGGGATATGACGTGTCAGGGACTGAAACACGCGCGGGCGATACGCTCACCATTTCGGACTTTGTCATCGAACTTGACGTTGAAACCTCAGAAATGCCGGTGGGCACCGTTTCGTTTAAAGTGCCGGAACTGGTCTTCACAGAGATCGAGGATGGCTCGGTTGAAATCGGGATGTCATCGCGCAGCAAGTTTGTTTTCGAAAGTACGGATGATCTTCCCGAGCCCGTTGACCTTACTCTGACCTATGCAACCGACGACCTGGAAATGCGCATGGAAGGCGTACCCGGCGATACTACATATTTCTTTGACGCCGACGCCATTACTCTGTCGCTGGATGAACTCAGCATCGACGACGCGCCCCCGCCCGTTTCGGTCTCGTTTGTTATGGTTCTTAATGACGTTAAGGGGCGTTCTGAGATGACGGATGAGGACACGAGTGGGGCCTTGTTCCAAGCGTTTGGGGCTGACTCGCTACAGGGTCAGATGCGCTTTCAAAGCGATGAAGCGGGGGTTGATGTCGATGTCAACATGAGGCTTGATGCGCTGAGCTCAGAGGGCGCAATAGTCCTGCCCGAAGGTGTGTCGACCATCGACACTTTAGAAGCTTTAAAGGCTGGCTTTGCCTTTGATGGTGATTTTGAGATTTCTGGGTCGCAATTTGGTGTGAATGCGCAAACCCCTCAGGGGCCGTTTTCATTGGATATGGCTGGGGCATCTACCCGTGCCGAGTTTTCTATGTCGCTGGAAGACGGACTAACCTATGCCGCAGAGCGCGGCGCAGTCGAGTTGAATGCCTCGACATTGTTCCTGCCCGTGCCAATTTCGGTGGCCATGGCATCGACAATTTTTGATGTGAAAATGCCCTTCATGACTGGTGAGAGCCAAAATTTTGGCCTCGCCTTTGAGGTGAATGAGCTTTCGATGGCCGATGCGTTGTGGGATCTTTTTGATCCAGGGCAGCAGCTTTCTCGTGATCCGGCGAGTATTCAGTTAGGAGTAGAGGGCCGGGGCACATACTTTGTCGACATTTTCGATCCCGAAGCTATTGCCGAGCTAGAAGAAAGCGGCGGCCTACCGGGCGAGCTTGAAACGCTTACCCTTACCAACCTTTTGGTCGAAGCGGCGGGTGCCGCGCTGACGGGGGGTGGGGATTTTGAGTTCGACAATTCTGAATTGGAGGAAACCGGCGTTCCCAAGGCCATTGGTGCAATTGATCTCAAGCTCGTCGGCGGGAATGGGCTGCTCGACAGTCTGGTGGCGGCGGGTTTGCTCCCGGAAGAGCAAGCACTCGGCGCGCGCATGATGCTGGGGCTTTTTGCCCGCCCCGGAGACGGAGAGGACACGCTGACCTCGAATATCGAGTTTAACGAAGAGGGGCATATCCTCGCCAATGGACAGCGCATTCAATAATGCGCTATCCAGCGATCCGTAGGCGGCGACCTGGTCTGCCGCCATATTGGGTTGAATATAGATAGGCATGTCAGGCTCCCCCTCTCCTCAGACGCTTGCACAGATGTTATTGGACGCAGCGCAAAAGGCGGGCGCGGATGCGGCGGATGCAATCGCGCTTAGCGGGACATCCGTTTCGGTGGACGTTAGAGAAGGGCAGCTTGAGCACGCTGAGCGGGCCGAGGGTCAAGATATCGGCCTGCGGGTCTTTGTTGGCCAGCGCGTGGCGAGTGTCTCGGGATCCGATGCCAGCGCTGAGACAATCGCTCAGATGGCAGAGCGTGCCGTTGCCATGGCCCAAGAGGCACCAGAAGATCCTCATGCCGGGCTTGCGGATCCGGCACAGCTTGCCCGCTCATTTGATAGCGCGGCGTTGGAGCTTGCCGATCCGGCATCTGCGCCAGAGCCCGCGCTGCTGCAATCGCGCGCCCTTGCCGCCGAAGAGGCCGCGCGGGCTGTCCCAGATGTGACGCAAGTTTCGGGGGCATCGGCGACGACCAGCCGTACGGATATTGGCGTGGCAGCGACCAATGGCCTGTCGGCGGAGCTCACCCGAACCGGCCACAGCGTTCACTGCACCGCAATCGCCGGGACCGGGCTGGGCATGGAGCGGGATCATGATGGCGATAGCCGCGTCTTCTTTTCTGAGTTGCGCAGCCCCGAGGAGATCGGGGCCACCGCCGGGGCGCGTGCGGTCCAGCGCGTCGGCGCGCGCAAACCGCCAACCGGACGCTACCCCGTTCTTTTTGATGAGCGCGTGGCGACAAGCTTGATCGGGCACCTTCTGGCCGCGATCAATGGGCAAGCGATCGCGCGCGGTGCATCTTGGCTGCTCGATGGGGTGGACGGGCCCGTGCTGCCCGACGGTATCGACCTGATCGAGGATCCTCACCGCCCCCGCGTTGCAGGTTCGAGGTTTTTTGACGGCGAAGGTCTGCCAACTCAGCGGCGTGCGTTGGTTGAGGATGGCATTTTGCGCGGCTACCTGCTTGATCTGTCATCTGCGCGCAAGCTGGGGCTTGCTCCGACCGGAAACGCTGCGCGCGGTGTAACAGGCGGGCCCAGCCCACGCGCCTGGAACATGACGCTGACTCAGGGCGCTGCCCGTCAAGAGGCGCTTATCGCGCAGATGGGGACAGGTCTGCTGGTCACCTATCTTATTGGCGCGACCATCAATCCGAATACGGGCGATTAC
>CAYWNJ010000231.1:0-4638 GCA_964459535.1 uncultured Rhodobacterales bacterium | reverse complement strand
GCCGACCGCCCCGTTTTGCCGAAGGCAAACCTGCGGTTTGACGGGCGGCTTGAGCAAAGCGAAGGCGGTTGAAGATTGGTATCAAGATCTAAAGCGTTCGACA
The DNA here is from genome assembly GCA_964459535.1 of uncultured Rhodobacterales bacterium. Lineage (GTDB taxonomy): Bacteria > Pseudomonadota > Alphaproteobacteria > Rhodobacterales > Rhodobacteraceae > JBCBCP01. The sequence goes on along the minus strand of CAYWNJ010000231.1, from coordinate 4,535 downwards.
TCAAACATGAGGCACATCGCACCTAACATATCTCCCGCGCAAAGGGGACCGTTGCGCCGCGCCGTTCCGCCCCCGTTTTGCCGGAGGCAAACCCAAGGTTTGACGGGCGGCGCGATTGCGCCTCCCCTCGGAACGGCGCTATCCGAATGACCGTCGAGTGCCTCAAGTTAAAGGTCGGACGCTTTAATCCTCAGGCTATATCTTCGAGGTAGCATTCGTTTAAGGCCAGACGGGTAACGCCAAGCATATATTGAGGCTGTTTACTGCGACGCCCAAAAAACTCTAAACAAGTCGGCTGACATCTCTTGCAGCGCGGATAAAGTCTCGAAAAAGTGGGTGGGGATCAAAGGGCTTTGATTTCAGCTCGGGATGGAACTGAACGCCGATAAACCAGCGATGCTCGGACCATTCAACGATCTCTGGCAGCCGCCCATCCGGTGACATGCCCGAAAAGCTCAAACCGCAGCCCTCAAGCGCTTCGCGGTATTTGATATCCACCTCATAGCGATGACGATGACGCTCTTCGATGTTGGTCGTTCCATAGATATCGGCGACGTTAGAGCCTTCCCGCAGCACCGCGTCATAGGCGCCGAGACGCATCGTCCCGCCTTTGTCATCCGAGGCCTGACGCGTGACCTTATGGTTTCCTTTGACCCATTCCTTTAGGTGGTAAACCACGGGCTCGAAGCGCTTTTGCCCCGCCTCGTGATCGAATTCCTCTGATCCGGCAGCGCCTATGCCCGCAACATTACGTGCGGCCTCAATCACAGCCATTTGCATGCCAAGACAGATCCCGAGATAGGGCACGTCCCGCGTTCGGGCAAACTCAGCCGCCTTAATCTTGCCTTCGGTGCCACGCTCGCCAAAGCCGCCGGGCACAAGGATCGCGTGAAAGCCTTCAAGATGCGGGGCCGGGTCCTCGCGCTCAAATAGCTCTGCGTCGACCCAGTCAACCTCGACCGCAACGCGATTGGCCATACCGCCATGGGTCAACGCCTCGGCAATAGACTTATAGGCGTCCTCGAGCTGCGTGTATTTGCCAACAATCGCAACGCGCACCTTGCCCTCTGCATTGTGAATGCGGTCCGAAACATCTTCCCATTTCGACAGGTCAGGGCGCGGGGCAGGCGCGATTTGGAAGGCATCCAAGACCGCTTGGTCCAGCCCCTCGCGGTGATAAGCCAGCGGCGCGTCATAAATCGTGCTGAGGTCCTGCGCCGCGATCACCGCATCCGGGCGCACGTTGCAAAACAGCGCCAGTTTCTCGCGCTCTTTCGCCGGGATCGGCCCCTCAGAGCGGCACACCAGGATATCTGGCGCCAGGCCGATCGAGCGCAACTCTTTCACCGAGTGCTGCGTCGGTTTGGTTTTCAGCTCCCCGCTTGCCTTGATATAAGGCAGCAAGGTGAGATGCATAAAAACGCATTGCCCGCGCGCCCGATCCTGCGCAAACTGCCGGATGGCTTCAAAGAAGGGCAGACCCTCAATATCGCCCACCGTGCCGCCGATCTCGCAGAGCATAAAGTCAACCTCGCCCTCGCCTTGGGCGATAAAGTCCTTAATCTCATTTGTAACATGCGGAATGACTTGGATCGTTTTGCCCAGATAATCGCCCCGCCGCTCTTTTTCTAAAACCGAGGTGTAGATCCGGCCCGAACTGACCGAGTCGATACGGCGGGCGGGCACCCCGGTAAAGCGCTCGTAGTGGCCAAGATCCAAATCCGTCTCGGCCCCATCATCTGTTACAAATACCTCGCCATGCTCAAAGGGTGACATGGTACCAGGATCTACGTTGAGGTAAGGATCAAGCTTGCGCAAACGCACAGAAAAGCCCCGCGCTTGCAGCAACGCACCCAGCGCCGCAGAGGCCAGCCCCTTTCCAAGCGAAGAGACAACACCGCCGGTGATAAAAACAAAACGTGTCATGAGGTCGTTATCTCCCGTGCGCTCTGAGCGTCGGCATTTCGCGGCAAAAGGGCCGTGATTCTGCGCCACCCACGGGATCTCAGTTTATCAGAGTTTAACCGCAAAGCGCAACATGCTGTTGCGCTTTACCTTATGATACCTAGAGCTTGTATTGCTCAATGAAAGAATGGTGTATTCGAATTCGCGTTCGAGGCAAAGCCGAGAGGAAGCGAATTTGAATTCAATTTAACAAAACACGCTTTATGCCTTGCGCTACTCAAGCTGCGGGATAAGCGGTCCGCTATCGCCAGGTGCAGGCGGCGCCAAATCTCCGCTTGGCGGTGCAAGCGACGGATCGCTCTGAGATGTGGAGGGCGGGCTGACCCCAAGCCGGTCAATCAAAGAACTGCCGCCACTGTTCTGCGCCGCAAAGACAGTGAGGGTCAGCGAAGTAATAATGAAGGCGATGGCAAGCGCCCATGTCACCTTGCCCAGTGCAGTAGCGGCAGGCCGGCCGCTGGTCGCCGCGCCGCCGCCGCCCAAGAGCCCGCCGCCCTCCGAGCGTTGCATCAGGACAACCGCGATCAGGCTCAGCGCGAGCAAGAGATGAATGACAAGAACGACGTTTTCCATGGGGCCTCTCACATCTATCGCGCTCAGATATGCAGAAACAGCCGCCGGGGCAAGCCCGGCATTGCGCATGGGCCGTGAATCTCCTCTAGACGGGCGCGAAGCGCCGGGGCAAAGTACCGCCATGCCCCATGATCATTCTGACCCAGACCACGCCCATTCTGTGCTCCCGCCAGAGCCTGCACTGCGTCTTAAGGCGCTCGAAACGGCTCTGACCCGCAAGGGGCTCATTGATCCTGCCGCGATTGAGGCGATCATTGACACTTATGAAAACAAGATTGGGCCACGCAATGGCGCGCATGTCGTGGCGAAAGCGTGGGTCGACCCAGAATTTCGCGCCGCGTTGCTCGCGGATGCAACGCCGGTTGTCGCCGAGCTTGGGTATTATGGGCGGCAGGGCGAGCATATGGTTGCTGTTGAGAATACAGATGCGCTGCATAACATGGTCGTTTGCACGCTCTGCTCGTGTTACCCTTGGCCGCTTTTGGGCATTCCGCCGGGTTGGTATAAGTCGGACGCTTATCGCGCCCGCGCGGTGCGGGAGCCGCGCAAGGTTTTGGCGGAATTTGGCGTGGAGCTGCCCGAGCATAAGGCCGTGCGGGTTTGGGACTCGACCGCCGAGATCCGCTATCTGGTTATCCCTGAGCGTCCAGTGGGGACCGAGGGCTGGGACGAAGCTGCGCTTAGAGCATTGGTAAGCCGCGACGCGATGATCGGAACCGCGCTGGCCACGCCGCCGCAATAGATAAGGGGACGTCAAATGACCCGCGTGCATGATATGGGCGGTCGCTTTGGGGACGGTCCTATTCGTCCAGAGGACGAGAACGCTCCGATCTTTGCCGAGCCATGGCATGCGCGCGCCCTTGCCGTGACGCTGGCTTGCGGTGCGTTTGGGCGGTGGAATATTGATGTCTCGCGCCATGCGCGCGAGCGGCTCGCACCCAAGGATTATGCCCGTTTCTCCTACTATGAGAAATGGATGGCAGGTTTGGCGGATCTCCTTGTTGAAACCGGTGTTTTGACCAGGCAAGAGCTTGCAGGTGGTGGCAGCGCCGAGCCATCAGAGCTTGCGCATAAAACCTTGTCAGCAGACGCCGTTGCGCCCACATTGGCGGCAGGCGGGCCCTCGGACCGGCCGGGGCCTGCGCCGAAATTCAAGGCTGGGGACCGCGTGCAAACCCGCGCGCTCCCCGGAAATAGGCTTGTCGAGGGGGGGCATACACGCTTGCCAAATTATGCGGCGGGCGCGGTCGGGCACGTGCTGCGGCTGCACGGTTGCCATGTCCTGCCCGATAGCTCTGCGCATCGGCTGGGCGACGCGGCTGAACCGCTCTATGCGGTTGCGTTTAAGGCCTCAGAGCTTTGGCTTCATCCCGAGCATCCGATGGATGAAGTGGTCCTTGATCTCTGGGAAAGCTATCTGGACGTTGCAACGTGAGGCCCGAGCCTGTCTTCGCCGCGCCTTGGCATGCTCAGCTCTTTGCGATCACCGTCTGTCTGAACGAAGCTGGACGCGTTGCTTGGCCCGAATGGGCCGCGCGCTTTGGTGAGGTCCTAAAGCGGCGCGGGCTGGAGGCCGAGTTGGATGGTGGTGACGATTACTTCTTGGCCTGGCTTGAGACGTTAGAGGCCCTTGCCGCCCAATTGGGATGGGCGGAAGCGGAAGAAGTCTCAGCGCTCCGCGATGCGTGGGAGACGGCATATCTGCGCACCCCACATGGCGCGCCGGTGCATTTGGCTAAGGATGCACTCTAAGCGTCCGATGGCGCTTCAGATAGAGCTGTTCCAATGGGTTGAGCGGTGGCGTTCGTGACGTGGTAGATTTCGGCTTATAGCGCTTCGGTTTGAACCTGAGACACCATGGGCCAGAAACAGACATTGCCACAAAGCACCCCGCCCGGAGTAAAGGCCGCAGGCCGCCGGACGAAAGCCAGACCGCCCCCCGGGCTTTCGCCCGGCTCTGTGCGCTGTGGCAAGTCCGCTCAAGGCCAATTATGCCT
>CAYWNJ010000230.1:0-4655 GCA_964459535.1 uncultured Rhodobacterales bacterium | reverse complement strand
CAACACCTGGGCCTTGGCCGAAGCCTTTCCCAAGATCCGGCAAGTCGGCCTGTGCCATTCGGTGCAAAACACCGTTGAAGAGCTTGCCCATGATCTTGACCTACCCAAAGAGGCATTGCGCTACCGTGTCGCGGGTGTGAACCATGTCGCGTTTTTCTTAGAGCTGTCACATGAAGGGCGCTCGCTCTATCCCGCTCTGCAAACGGGGTATGCGCGCGGCGCCTTGCCGAAGGCCCCGCTGCTGATGCCGCGCTGCGCCAACAAGGTGCGCTATGAGGTGATGGCGCATCTGGGATATTTCTGCACGGAAAGCTCGGAGCATTTGGCGGAATATGTGCCGTGGTTCATTAAAGATGGGCGGGCGGACCTGATTGAGGATTTTGCGATCCCTCTGGATGAATACCTCGCCCGCTGCGAAGAGCAACTTACCGAATGGCAAGGATACACGCCGGAGGCGGGTGAGCTTTGTAAAAGCCATGAATTTGCCGCTGAAATTATGGCGGCTGAGATCACCGATACCGCGTTTCGATGTTATGGCAACTTGCCCAATATGGGTCAGATCCCGCAGCTACCGCTCGGCGCTGCCGTCGAGACCCCTTGCTTTGTCGATGCAAGCGGTGTGCAAGCCAGCGTCGTGACGGATATTCCGCCGCAGCTTATCGCGCTGATGCGCACGCAAATTAATGTGCAAGAGTTGGTCGTGCGTGCCTTGATGGATGAAGAGCCTGAGTATCTCTATCATGCAGCCATGATGGATCCCCATACCGCCGCAGAGCTGGATTTGCGTCAAATCCGATCTATGGTGGACGACCTGTTGGCGGCGCACCATGACTGGATCCCTGCCTGGGCTCGGAAAGCAAGAGCGGCCTAGAAATGAGTTACGCGACTTTTCACGACCTTACCGATTGTTCAGTGTTCATCACGGGCGGCGGCGCAGGCATTGGCGCTGCGCTTACCGAAGGGTTTTTGGCGCAAGGGGCGCGTGTCGCCTTTGTTCAGCGCTCTGACGCACGATCTTTTGTCGACGAAATGGCCAAGAAGTACGATGTTGCGCCACTCTTTATCCCATGTGATCTGACGGATATCGAGGCGCTGCGCGCGGCAATGGCCCGAGCAGAGGCAGCACATGGGCCCATTACGCGCCTCGTTAACAACGCTGCGAATGACACTCGTCATAGCCTTTTTGAGGTCACGCCGGAGGATTGGGACAAGGGGCAATCTATTAATCTACGCCCGCATTTCTTTACCGCTCAGATTGCCGCGCCTGGGATGAAGGCCGCAGGCTATGGGAGTATCGTCAATTTCTCGTCCATCAGCTACATGATGGGTAACGCGGGCTATCCGGGCTATGTTGCGGCAAAAGCTGGGATTACAGGGCTGACGCGCGGGCTTGCCCGTGAGCTTGGACCAGAGGGCATTCGGGTCAATGCGCTTTTGCCAGGCTGGGTACTTACCGACCGTCAGATGGATCTATGGGCGAGCCCAGAGGGCCTCGCTGCGCATTTAGAGCGGCAATGTATCCCCGAGCATTTGGCCCCCCGCGATGTCGTTGACGCAACGCTCTTTCTTTGTTCACAGACCTCGCGCATGATCACCGGTCAGTCGATCATTGTAGATGGTGGTGTGGTGTGAGCGGTGCATCGTCCTGGATCGCCGTGGATTGGGGCACAACGCAATTGCGCGCATGGTTGATGGGAGGGGAAGCGCCGATATTGCGCAGCTCGGATCAGGGGATGAACCGCCTCGAACCATCCGAATTTGAAACGGCTTTGCTCGATTTGATCGAAGATCATCTGCCGGAGGTGGGTACGTTGCCTGTGATCTGTTGCGGCATGGTGGGCGCCGCTCAGGGCTGGCGCGAGGCACCCTATGTTGCAACCCCTTGCGCGCCGCCTGGGGCGCGTGATGCAGTGACGCTTGAGGCCTGTTCTGGGCGTGCGAAGGTTTACATCTTACCGGGCGTCAAGCAGCTTCGGCCAGCGGATGTGATGCGCGGAGAGGAGACGCAAGTTGGTGGGTTTCTCAGCCTTAATCCGGGTTGGGACGGTATCATTTGCCTGCCCGGCACGCATACCAAATGGGTCCACGTCTCTGCAGGAGAGATTGTCAGCTTCCAAACCTTTCTAACCGGTGAGCTATTTGATCTCCTGACGACGCAATCCGTTTTGCGCCATACCGTTGTTGAGGGCACCGATTGGACGGCTTTTGGGGACGCGGTATCTCAGGCCGTAAGTCGGCCCGCTCAAGCTTCTTCGGAACTGTTTCGCATCCGCGCCGATGCGCTGTTAAACGGCTTGTCGGGCGAGCGTGCTTACGCGCGCCTCTCGGGTCTTTTGATCGGTGCGGAGTTATCGGCGGCCAAACCTTATTGGCTGGGACAGCGGATCGTGGTCATCGGGTCTGGGATGATGGCCGAAGGGTATGTCCAAGCGCTCGCGGCCCAAGGGGTCACGCCTGAGCGCGCGAATGTGACGGAGGCGACCTTGGCTGGGCTACGCGCCACTTATGAAATGTTGGGCCAGCTTGATGATCTTTGATCAACGCGTCTGCAAGCTGGGCGAAGGCCCCCTTTGGCACCCAGAACGCCAGCAGCTCTTTTGGTTTGATATTCTAGGAAAACGGATGCTGACCAAAGGGCAGGAATGGGTGTTTGACGAGCATGTCTCGGCGGCAGGCTGGGTGGACGACGAACGATTGCTGATCGCATCCGAGACCGCCTTGAGCGTTTTTGACATCGGAACGGGCGCCCATACACCTCTGGTAGCCCTGGAAGCCGAGAACGCGATCACTCGCTCAAACGACGGGCGCGCGGACCCGCAAGGTGGATTTTGGATTGGCACGATGGGAAAATCAGCCGAACCTTATGCGGGTGCGATTTATCGCTATTACCAAGGCACGCTGCGCCGTCTTTTTGACCGGATTACGATCTCGAACGCGATTTGCTTTGCGCCGGATGGGCGCACGGCCTATTTTTCTGACACATTCAGCCAAACCATCCAACAGGTCGCTCTTGACGATCAAGGCTGGCCACAAGGCGAACCGGTTGTTTTCGTTGATCTTAGGCCAGAAAATCTTAACCCAGATGGGGCGGTTGTGGACGCAGAAGGCTATCTCTGGAATGCACAATGGGGCGCGTCGCGTGTCGCCCGTTACAGTCCTCAGGGGGTGTTCGTGGAAGCGGTTGAGATTGACGCCAGCCAAGCCTCTTGCCCCGCCTTCGGGGGAGAGACTTTCGGAACGCTTTTTGTCACCAGTGCGGCAGACGGTGTTGATGAGGCAAGCGGCGGTATGACCTTTGCGATTGAAACCTCTTATCGTGGACAGGCGGAACATCAGGTGCTCTTATGAAGCGCAGCCTCGGCGTTTGCTATTACCCTGAACATTGGCCCGAAGCGCTTTGGGCCGAAGACGCCGCCCGCATGGTGGATGCGGGCCTCAGTTGGGTGCGCATTGGCGAGTTTGCTTGGAGCCGGATCGAGCCAGAACCTGGCCGATTTGACTGGGATTGGCTAGACCGAGCGATTGATGTGTTAGGCGCAGCGGGTTTGAAGGTGGTGTTGGGCACGCCGACCGCAACGCCGCCCTCTTGGGTGTTGCGCAAACATCCCGATATGCTTGCATTGGACGTGCAGGGGCGCCCGCGCGAATTTGGGTCACGGCGGCACTATTGCTTTTCCCACACGGGGTATCTGGAGACGTGCACGGGAATCGTTCAGGCTTTGGCCGAACGCTACGGTCGAAACCCTCATATCGGTGCTTGGCAGACTGACAATGAATACGGGTGTCACGACACGGTTCTGAGCTATTCCCCCGCCGCGCTTAGCGCGTTCCGCGTATGGTTGCGCGCGCGCTATGGGGACATTGAGGCGCTGAATACGGCGTGGGGGAATGTTTTTTGGTCGATGGAGTACGGCGATTGGTCGGATATTGGGCTGCCGAACCTTACCGTGACGGAACCGAGCCCAGCGCATGCGTTGGCCTTTCGGCGGTTTAGTTCTGATCAAGTTGTGGCATTCAACCGCGCACAAACCGAGATCATCCGCGCCTATTCCTCCGCCCCGATCACGCATAATTATATGGGCCGGGTAACGGAGTTCGATCACTTTAAAACCGGGGAGGATTTGGATTTTGCCAGTTGGGACAGCTACCCGCTTGGATTTTTAGAAGATCGCGTCGGGGCAGAGGTGGCCCATCAGCGCGCCTTTGCGCGCCAAGGCGATCCAGACTTTCAAGCCTTCCATCATGATCTCTACAGATCCGTTGGCAAAGGGCGCTGGTGGGTTATGGAGCAACAGCCCGGCCCAGTGAACTGGGCGCCCCATAACCCAGATCCGCTGCCGGGGATGGTGCGGCTTTGGGCTTGGGAGGCGTTTGCTCATGGGGCAGAGACCGTCTGTTTCTTTCGATGGCGCCAAGCCCCTTTTGCCCAAGAGCAGATGCATGCAGGATTGCTCAGGCCCGACTCTGCGCCCGCTCCGGGCCTTGCCGAAGCCGCGCAGGTGGCCGAAGAGCTACGCGCGGCGCCTAACCAGATCCCGCATCAAGCGCCTGTGGCGCTGGTGTTTGACTACGACGCGGATGCGGCATGGGCCGTTCAGCCCCATGGCAAGGATCTCAGCTATTTTCGATTGGTATTCGAGATTTATTGCGCTTTG
>CAYWNJ010000229.1:0-4659 GCA_964459535.1 uncultured Rhodobacterales bacterium | reverse complement strand
CCTTACCAGCAATTTGACCATGCGTTCACGGTCAGCGGCGCGCGTGTAGCGCTCTACCTCTGAAAGGCTCATGTGACCGGCCATCGCCGCGATTTGGTGCGTGGATGATCCTTTTTCGGCCCAATAAATGCAGAAGGCTTTGCGAAGCCCGTGGAGCCGCGCGTGTATTCCTGCCTCGACTGCGGCGTCGCGAAAATAGTTGCCTAGGCTTTCCGCTGTGTATGGCTTGCCGAGTGCTGACAATATAAACGCAGGGGCAATGTCCGGCGTCCGGTCGATAACTGAAATCAACTCAGTGGTGAGAGGCACCTGTGCCGTGATTCCGCTTTTTTGACGCTGATACACCAGTAGATCGCCTTTGACGTTCTTGCGACCCAGCTTGGCGAGGTCTACCCGCGCAGCGCCCGTGTATAGACCCAAGTCGAAAATCAGGCGTTCCCGTGTGCCAATTGGCCAACGCTCTTGGAACGTTGCGATGTCGTCAGCTTCGGCGACGGGGAAGCCTTTGATCTTAGGGCGGTCAAGTTCGATACCAGCAAACGGGTTTTCCCTCACGAATCTCAAACGGCGCAGGTGTTCAAAAACTGGCTTAAGCGCCTTGGTTTCGTTGACCGCTGCCCATCCACCGGTGGCGTACAACGCGCGTTCTATGTCCGCACGTTTGATTGTGGATACGGGCCGGTTGCCTTGGGCTTTGCGATACCGATCAAAGATCGCAGACCGATTTTTCTGGGTCGCTTCAGAATACTCGTCTTTCCATTTCTTGTTGCCAGACGTGTAGAGGTCCAACGCCCAAGCAAAGGTGCCAGCCTTAGGGGTGTCCGTGTCGGGCGGCATATCCTGCCAGCGGGCGTGCTCAGCGGCCCATGCGGCCAATACCTTCGGGTCGGTCGGGTGGAGACCATGAACGCCCAGTGAGCGCTCTACATCGCCACGGCGGTAAGTGTGAAACCACCGGCCCCGGCGCAGTTTGGAACGAAGGTATGGCAGTTTTTTCATAGCGAGTCACCAGAGAAGGGCTTGCCCTCCCATTCACGGTTTGTGCCGTCCCGGTCGGGATAATCGAAGATCACACCCTCAGGTCCCACGCCCTTGATGCGGGCACCCGGACACAATTCACGGGCCACTTGATAAGCTTCCTCGATCTGGCGTTTGGTGGGCATGGAGGGAGACCGGGGGCTTGGCAAAACTCAAGATCCCTTTGATGCGCTAAAGCGAATTGTTTTGGGGCGCGAACGTCCTGCGTTGGAGATGCGAGCGTCCAAGTCTGCTATCGCTCTCGCCATCTCCGCGTCAGATCCGAACTGAACCTTTTCGTCCCCTATCTCGCCCGAACGCACGCCCTTGGCCCGATTACGGATCAAGGTATCGCGCATTTCTTCAAGTTCTTGAAGGGAAAGCGCCATTATGCGCCCTCGTTCATGTACCAGCCGCGCCAGTCGGTCCAACCGCAACCGAAATCAAGGCGTACCTTCATTTGAACGCCATCAACTTCAAAACCTTGACGGGTTTCAACTTGCGGGCCCGGTGCGCCTTCCAGATATGCATATTCCAGACCGTCGATGGTGGCAGGGTCAGCAGCAACATACCAAGTGGTTTCCTTTGTCAGTCGCGGCTCGACGGCGAGGGTCAGTTTCCCGAACGGGTTTACATCGTCGGTGTTTGTTGCTGCGATTTCTGTGAGGAGCTGCTCTGCCAAAGTTTCCAGTTCCGGCGGTACAACAACCGCATATGGCTTGGCGTCAATGGGCTGGCCACCCAAACCCTTTTGTCGACGCATTGCGGTGCGGGCTGCGCTAAGCGTGGTGAGGCTCAGGGCAGCGCCCGCGGCAGCAAGATTGCCGTGGCCAGCGTGGAAAACCGCATTGCCATCGCTCATGGCCGGGTTTTCTATCAACTTGGCGACAATCTGAGCGGCTTCGAACGCACTAGCAGCGTTCCCCAGCTTGGCGGGAATCTGCGTAAACGCCCCCAGATCGTCATTGATCAACGCTTGGCGAGAAATCGAGAAAATGCGCCCAAAGGTCTCTACGCTATAAGTTTCCCCCGATTCCCCAATCGTGCCGTGTTTGAATTCACCGCCCTCGTCGACCTTTTTCAATTCTGGGCCTTCGTCAAACTGTAGTGCCCGCTTTGCACGAAAATCGCGGGCGGTGGTTTGACGGGCCAGCATTTTCACACCGGATGGCGCTGCCTGATAAGCGCGCCGCAATTCGCGACCCACGGTATCGCCAAGGATCAGCGAGAAATCAGAGGTGGTGTGCAGGGCCCGCGTGATCACTGTGTCAGCGGTCATGCCGGTGTGTCCGATATTCGCACGGCGCAGACAATCACGGGCAAGGTCGACGGTGGACATAGCCGCAAAGGGCCGCGCAGCCTCAGACAACTCATGATCTGGGTGCGACCGTGCATATTGTGCCTCACCCGCACGTGTGGCGAGTTCCGCAGGGTCAGTGTGATCGACGGTGATGATTGCACGCGAACTACGCGTGTTGGTTTTGGCGCTGCGGGTGCGCATCGCTTCAAACGCTGCCGTGCGAGCGGCGTCCGCTGTCGCCTCTGCGTCGATCTGCTCATCGGCCCAGGTGCGGGTCAATCCTGCCGTTTCGGCGATGGCGCGAATTTCGCGGTTGATGTCCGCCCGAACGGATGGGGCGGCTTGGGTGGTTATTTCAATTGTCTGCTCTTCGGCTTCCATACTCGTTTCTCCAATTCGGAAGTGTGCGCCCGGATCAGCCGGGACAGGAACAATAGACACCTCAATTGGCATCCATCGTTTAGCGATGCGAATGCGGGTTTTACCGTCCCGCTTTTCAGCCCATTCGGCTACTTGATAACCGATGGACAAACCGCGCAGCGTACCGTCTTCGATGTCTGACAGAACAGACGCAGCCGCTGCATTGCTGCGAAACTTCATGCGAACCCAGATGCCTTCGGGCCGCATCTCAGCAACTTCGATCACTCCCAGCTGATCGCGGGTTGACGAGTTACGATGCGCGTCCAAAACAGGCGCTCCAATAAGCCGGGATAGATCAGCGCCAGAAAGTTCCAAGCGCTCGATGAAGCCGGGGCGCGGCGTATCGGCTCCGGTGGAGACAATGGCTTCAACAGTACGAGCGTCCGCATCGACAGTGTTTGGCTGTGGTGAAAGATTGCGAATATGGATTGTCATGCGGCGGCATCTCCAGTTTCCCGCGCGGCGTCGCGTGAAATTTCTTCGTTCAGGTCGTCGATGTCGCGGCCCCGGCCTGCTACCACCTCTTCCCGGCTCTTAAGGCCCGCTTCAATCGCGCGGGCGTCCGCTTCAACTTCGTTCTTTGGATCGACCCACTGCCAACCAGGGGGCACAAAACGCACTGCCTTATAGTCATCCTGGACCACGCCGTTGGCCTCTATTTCACCCGCCAACACGCGCAGCTCGATCCAGCGCCGCCAAAGCGGGCGAAGCAATTGCCCTTCGATCAACTGGCGCTGCAACATTTCGGCCCGGCGACGAAACTCCAGCAAGCCAACCCGGGCAGAGCTATAGTTCGTCTGTGCTAGATCGCCGGTCATTGCCTCAAAAGTCAGACCAACGCCCGCTGCAATTTCTCTGTCTTGGGCACGAAGAAAATCAGCGGCTTGGGCAAGGCCTTGACCTGGGTGCGAGAAGGTCACATCTGCGCCTGGTGGCAAGATGCGCATGGCACCAGGCTCAAGCGCCACGTTCAGGGCGCTGCCGTCTTGTTCCCCATCGAAGCCAGCAAAGCTGCCATCCGGGTCACGGACGTAACCCGTGATCAGGCTGGCAGTTTTGAGTTGCATAAGAAGCGCGTCAGAAGCTTCGTCGCGGTCGCGCAGCTTGAGGAGAACCGGTGCCAACCAAGACAGGCCGCGCACCTGGCCGGGAAATATCGGGTCGAAGACATGCAGCAGATCGCGGGCCGGAACGCGAACAGCTGCGCCGTAGGTCACGAAAGGCGTGCCGGGGGCTTCGGGCAAGATGTGGTAGGCGGTGATTTCGTCGTCGGCATCAAACTCAATTCCGGCGACGATCCGGGCACCGCCGCCGAGATCGCGGGACAAAGATGGGTCTACTTGATCGGCAGGGATCGCTTTCAGCCGAAGTTCACCGGCACTGTTGATGTGGATGCGAAGGAAAGCCTCGCCATCGCGCACCAAGGCGCGCGCTGCGATGGTCAGGATAGCGGCCGTCAGAGCCTCAAACGCGTCGTTAAGCTCCCGTGCAGTGTCGGTGTCAGGATGCCGAGACCGCGTTTGCCAGCCTTTACCAATGAGAGCCGACACCCATGTTTCTGTGATACGATTTGCATGCGGATTGTTGATCGAGAGCGCCGCCGCACGGGTCTGCACCGGGCCACGTGCGGCAAGCGTCGAATTTGGGCCATGGGCGATCACAGGCGCGCCGTCCCAACGGCGTCCGCCGCTCGCGGCTTCGATACCCGATCTCGTTTTGGAAGGCTGAAGTAACCGCCAAAGGGCTTTGGGTGTCGAAAACAGTCTACCCATCGCCGTCTTCCACAATAGCCGCTACCTTCTTGCAAAGATCGCGATGGAGGCCTGCGATATCACAAATGTACCCTTGCCGAGAAGGGTTGATGAATTGTAAAGCACGCGACTTGATCTGACATTTCTGCTCTTATGGAGCGCAACAAGGAG
>CAYWNJ010000228.1:0-4668 GCA_964459535.1 uncultured Rhodobacterales bacterium | reverse complement strand
CCTGTATCCGCTCAGCCCCCAGCCATCCGTAGGATGGCAACGCGCCGACCGCCCCCACGGTCGGCTTGGGCAGAGCGGAGACGGTTAAAGATTGATATCAAAATTCAGTCACCAGGCCATAGCTTCGAAAGTTCTTCACTCAGCAGATCCCAAACGCGTTTGACACGCGGGCTTTTGTAGACGCTATCTTGCGCTGCGAGCCAAAGCGGGAGCGCGGGAAGCTCGGGTTGCAGAGCCAGCCTTTCCACCCCCGGCTGGGCGTCGCCTATCACCGTTTGCATCGCGCCAACCCCACAGCCCGCGCAGACCAGCGCCCAATAGGTCACCTGATTGTCGCAGCGCACGCCGAAAAAGTGCCGGTCAATCTGCAACCCCAATGCACGCATATGCTCGATGATCATGTCCGATTGATCGAACCCCACAAAGGGCACGCCCCTTAACTCTTCAAGGCTTCGTGGCCGGGCATACCGCGTCCACAATGTCTCGGCAGCGTAGAGCGCCAGTGGGTGGTCCGAGATTTTGCGCGTCACGATATCAAGCTGCGTGGGCCGAAACATCCGGATCGCGATATCTGCCGCGCGAAACGTCAGGTTTTCCGGGGCATCTGAGGGGGCAAGCTCGATCTCGATATCGGGCTCCTGCTCTCGCAGACTGGCAATGATGCGCGGCAGCAGGCAATGCGACACAACCAGGCTTGCCGTAATACGAACGGTCCCAGACAGGCGCACATCACGGCCCGCCGCGCAGGCCATCAAACGCGCAGAGGCGCGAGCCATATCTTGCGCCGGGTCCAGCAGGTTCATACCGGCCTCGGTGAGGGCGAAGCCGCTGGCATGTCGCCGAAAAAGCTCGCTCCCCAGCGCGGCTTCGGCAGATTTGATATGACGGCCCAGCGTTGGTTGGCTCAGGCCAAGCTGCCGTGCCGCCTCGCTGAGCGATCCTGTTTCGGCGACAGCCAAAAACGACTTGATCAGTGTCCAATCTAAGGAGCGAAGAGCCTCTGCCATTCAAATATGAATATCATACATTCATATGATCGCAATGGAGAAACGAAAGTGAATGTCCTATCTCTTTCTTGCATAGATATTGGAGGACGCAATGGCACAGACAGCGTTGATTTTGGGGGCATCGGGTAAGATCGGGCATCACAGCGCGCGCGTCTTTTCTGCCGCCGGGTGGCAGGTTAAGCATTTTGATCGCCGCACCGAAGACATGCGGGAGGCCGCGCGCGGCGTGGATGTGATCGTCAATGGTCTCAATCCGCCCAACTATCACAACTGGGCCAAACTCATTCCACAAATCACCAGGGACGTGATTGAAGCCGCGCAGGACAGCGGGGCAAGCGTTTTGATCCCCGGCAATGTCTATCATTTTGGCGACCAAGGAGGCATCTGGTCTGAAACGACGCCGCCTCATCCGGTCAGCCGCAAGGGGCAGATCCGGCTTGAGATGGAGCAAGCGTACAAGCAAAGCGGCGTTCAGACGATTGTTCTGCGCGCCGGGAATTTTGTCGATCCCGAACGCAACGGCTGCGTGATGTCCCTGGTATATCTGCGTACTATCGCACGCGGTAAAATTACCCTGCCGGGGCCAAGCCATACCCGCCAAGCGATATGCTATGTGCCCGATTGGGCGCGTGCCGGGCTTGAACTGATGCAGAGGCGCGCGTCTCTTGAGCAATTCGAGGATATACCCTTCCCCGGGCACACGCTCTCGGCGGATATGATGAAGACAATCCTCGAGCGTGCCTTGGGGCGCCGCTTGAAATTTTCAAACTTCCCTTGGTGGGCCTTCAGGGCGATGGGGCCCTTTTGGGAGCTGGCGCGCGAAATGAACGAGATGCGCTATCTCTGGCAGACAGACCACGCGCTTTGCGACAGCAAATTCCGGCGCCTGCTGCCAGAGTTCAAAGCCACCGATCTTGAGAGCGTTGTGACGGCCGCTTTGCCGCCTGCCATGCTGCAAGCGCGCGCGCCGGGTGCAATGGCCTCGGCGCAGTAGGATTGGGTTTGCCCGCTTTCATCAAATGCTATCAGCCTTTTTACAAACTTGATGACGCGCTCCAAAGCGCCCAATTTTAAACCTGAGGCACTTATCAGAAGTTCGGTAGCGCCGTTCCGTAGGGGCGGAACGGCGCGGCGCAACGGTGTCCGTTGCGCGGGAGTTAAGTTCGAGGCGAGACACCGTAGGTTCAAGGCCGCGCGATAGCTACATCGTGTAGTTCAACCCCATACGTCCACCATCGACATAGATCGTCTCGCCGGTGATATAGCTGGCCTTTTCCGAGATCAGGAACGCGACAACGTCAGCAATCTCCTGCGCCGTGCCGGGCCGCCCCAATGGTGTGCGGGACATCGCGCGGTCGAACGCGGCGGGATCAGCGTTCACGGCGGCCATCATTGCGGTATCAATCGAGCCTGGCCCCACGGCGTTCACACGGATCCCCTTTGGCGCAAGCGCGAGGGCGGCGGCCTTGGTAAGCTGCGCAACACCCCCCTTTGAGGCGCAATAGGCGGGGATGGCAGGGATAGCGAGATGCGCGTTGATCGAGGACATGTTGACAATCGCACCCGTCAAGCCTCGGTCCACCATGCCGCGTGCGGCGCGCTGCGTGGCGACAAAGACCCCCGTCAGATTGACCCCGATCACCCGCTCAAAATCTTCCAACGTGTAGTCAAGAAAGTCTGCCGGGTTCGCGATGCCCGCATTATTGAGCAATGCCGTCACCGGGCCATGCGACGCTTCGATTGAGTCGAACAACGCCAAGACAGCCTCAGCATCGCCCATATCGCAGGTCAAGCCAACAGTTCCCCCGCCAAGCTCTTCCGCGGCGTGCTGCACGGCCTCGCCGTTTATGTCGGCCAGTATGACTTGATAGCCATCCGCTTGAAGCGCTTTTGCCGAGGCAAGGCCAATGCCTTGCGCACCACCGGTCACGAGGGCGAGGGGGGCATCTTGGGTCATCATCAGATCCTTTCAAACTATGTTTGGCTCACTTGACGAAGACTGACCCCCTTGGTCAAGCAACATGGTGCTGCAAGTATCTTGCGCCCGTGGACTTGACCTAGTGTCGCAGGCCGGTTCAATAGGTGGAACTTTGCACCGCAAGAGGGGCAGCCCTGATGTATACGTCTGCAATTACCGGCTCTGGTGTGTTTACGCCGCAGCAAACCATCACCAATGCCGAGCTCGTCGCGTCGTTTAACGCCTATGCGGACCGCTGGAATGCTGAGAATGCCGAGGCGATTGCAGCGGGCACACAGACCGCCAAGGAACACTCGTCCGAGGAATTTATCCTCAAAGCCTCTGGGATTGAACAGCGGCACGTGATCGACAAATCGGGCGTGCTGGATCCCGATGTCATGCATCCTCTGTTGCGGCAGCGCAGCGATGAAGAGCCGTCCTTGATGGCCGAAATGGCTGTCGATGCGGCGCGGCAGGCCCTGGCACAAGCGGGGCGGGACGCCGCAGACGTGGAGGCCGTGATCTGCGCTGCGTCAAATCTTGAGCGTGCCTACCCAGCCGTCGCGATTGAAATTCAGCAGCTCTTGGGCATTAATGGCTTTGCGTTTGATATGAATGTCGCGTGCTCCTCGGCGACATTTGGTCTGCAAGCGGCGGCAGATATGATCCGCGCGGGATCCATCCGGTCGGCGCTGGTTGTGAACCCAGAGATCTGCTCGGCGCATCTGGAATGGCGCGACCGGGACTGTCATTTCATATTCGGAGATGTGGCGACAGCGACACTTCTAGAGCGTAGCGAAGACGCGTCCGGCGATTATTTCGAGGTCATCTCGACCCGTTGTGCGACGGAGTTCTCCAACAATATCCGCAACAATAACGGCTTTTTGCGTCGCTCCCGCCCCGATGGGATGGCGGATCGCCGTGACATGCAGTTCATGCAAAATGGCCGCAAGGTGTTCAAAGAGGTCTTGCCGATTGTCAGCCAGCACATCGCGCGCCATATCTCGGAGGAAGGTATAACCTCAGCCGATCTCAAGCGGCTTTGGCTGCACCAGGCGAATAAGTCGATGAATGACTTCATTGGCAAAAAGGTTTTGGGCCGCGAGCCCGAGCCTGAAGAGCAGCCCAATATTTTGCAGGACTATGCCAACACCTCCTCTGCTGGGTCTATAATCGCGTTTTCCAAGTATTCGCAGGACCTGGACAATGGTGATTTTGGCCTCATCTGTAGTTTTGGCGCGGGGTACTCTGTTGGATCTGTTCTTGTGCGTCGCCATAAAGACGCCGCTTAGGGTCTGTTGACCTTCCCATCGTCCCCCGGCAAGACGCGGGCAGCGACAAAGGACGGCTGAGATGAGCGACGCGCGGACCCTTCCGCCCGACCCGAATGCAAAAGAAAACCGAGAAGCGTCCAAGAAGATCGGCGTTTTGTCGGCGCTTTGGCCGTTTCTGAAGCCCTATCGGCTGCTGATGGTCGCGGCGATGATCGCGCTTGTTTTGACCGCGATGGTATCGCTTACGCTGCCAATTGCGGTGCGTCGCGTGATTGATGGGTTCGATGAAAAGGACCCTGCCATCCTAGATCAGTACTTTCTTGCGGCCTTGGGCATTGCCGCGCTTTTGGCCCGTGGGACGGCAATGCCCAAGGCCGCAAGAAAGTACTGATCTAGGATGGCAGGGTCCAGACGTGTGCTCTTTCCGATC
>CAYWNJ010000227.1:0-4684 GCA_964459535.1 uncultured Rhodobacterales bacterium | reverse complement strand
GATCGTGACCGGCCCCAGCAGCAGCAGGGCAAACGGGTTGTGCAGCCCGCCAGTGAGGAACAGCAAGAACGCCAATTGCAGAAGGTCGAACATGACCATGGCGAGGTTTTCGCTTTCCGTCAGGCGCTTGTTTTCGGGAAAGATCGAGATGGCGATTAGGTTGCCCATCACCGAGGCCCCCACGGCGAGATAGCACAGACCCAATTCAAGCTGGAGGCCAAAGGCGCGCTGCGCCACGGTCAAGGCGACAAGCTGGCCAATAATGGCAACCCAGCGCAGTAGGATCATCGTGCGCAGGCGCACCCAGTTCCCGCGCTCTTGCCCGATGAGCATATCCAGGTCGCGCTGTGCCATTCGGTCACGACTCCGTTTGTTGTATTTTGCGTGTATCTTGCTAGCTGTAGCTCTGCATAACTAGCACATCTGAATGGGAAAGAAACATGACCCGAATAGCCGCGATTGTCGCATCGGCCGTTGTCCTTGCTGGTCTGCTGGGCACCTATGCATGGACGCAATACGCGCGCCGCGACGTAGCAAGCTGTTCTGGCGGCGCCGTGGGCGGCGATATTGGCGGCCCGTTCGAGCTGGTTGATCAGAACGGCAAAACCGTTACGGAGGCCGAGGTGATCTCGGAACCCGCCCTGGTTTATTTCGGCTATACGTTTTGCCCGGATGTCTGTCCGTTTGATGTGGCGCGCAATGCGGATGCGGTGGACCTCTTGGCCGAGCGCGGGATGCGCGTGCGCCCGGTGTTTATCTCCGTCGATCCGGCCCGCGACACGCCCGAGGCACTGGGTTATTTCGCAGACGCCATGCATGAACGCATGATCGCCCTCACCGGCAGCGATGCACAGGTCGAGGCCGCCTCGGATGCTTATCGCACCTATTACCGGGTGCATCCCGCCGAAGATGAGTTCTATCTGGTTGACCACTCGACCTTCACCTATCTGATGCTGCCTGAAACCGGTTTCGCCGAGTTCTTCCGGCGCGAAGTCAGCGCCGAGGACATGGCCGAGCGGGTGGCCTGCCACCTTGGCGCGTAATCGCCTATTTGACCTGCGGCGATCCTAGCGCCATATTGTGCTGAAACTCTCAGCGTTTGGAGAAGCTATGGCTGATACCGCATTGGCAAATCTTGGAGATGATCGGTCACTTTTGCTGGTAGATGATGACGAGCCCTTTCTGCGGCGGCTTTCAAAAGCGATGGAAAAGCGCGGGTTCGAGATTGAAACAGCCGATAGTGTTGCCGCTGGCCGTGCGATTGCGACAGCCCGCCCGCCCGCCTATGCCGTGGTTGATTTGCGGCTTGAGGATGGCAACGGCCTTGATGTGGTCGAGGTGCTGCGTGAAAAGCGCCCAGACGCGCGGGTGGTGGTTCTGACCGGCTATGGTGCGATTGCGACCGCCGTGGCCGCGGTCAAAATCGGCGCGACCGACTACCTCTCTAAGCCTGCCGATGCCAATGACATTGTGAGCGCCTTGCTGGCGACGGGGGATGAGCTGCCGCCGCCGCCGGAAAACCCGATGAGCGCGGATCGTGTCCGCTGGGAGCATATCCAGCGCGTCTATGAACTCTGCGACCGCAACGTCTCGGAAACCGCACGGCGGCTGAATATGCACCGGCGTACCTTGCAGCGCATCCTGGCCAAGCGCTCGCCGCGGTAGAGGGGTCGCTTGCCCGCTGTTTTAAAACACAATTTATCAGCCTCTAAGTCCAAATCGCGGACAAAAATCTATCATAGCAGATTAACAGGTTTTTGTTGAAATGACGGTAAAACTTGCTGAGATTCAATGTGCTTAGAATTGAACCCTAGGAGAAGCCTATGACTGTCAAACAAATAACAGCCGGCCTGCTTACCGGCGCGATTTTCACGACAAGCGCAAGCGCCGCCGCTTTGATCCAGCTGCCAAGCGATCCGCTTAGGGTCGCAGCGCATATCGCAGCGCCGGTAGAGCAAATCGTAAACACACAAATCACAAGTGAAGACATCCAGCACGCCTTGGATGATATAGTTCAACCCACTTATGGCGACGATAATATATCATCCATTGGTGGGAGTATTGATGGCATCATAGATAGCGGCGGCAGCAATGGTCTAACTTTATTTCAACTTTATGCCGCATTCTGCGGTGACTACAGCAACGCGCGGGGCGCGAGCTTTTATCAGTTTCTGAGATGTGTAGCTTCCAATTAGAGCGTAGAGCTTGTTTTAGTAAGGGTGCGGGATGCCTTCTTTTGATCATTCATTGATCAGGAGGACTGAAACCCCGCGCGCCTTTGATTTTATGACTCGTTGATTTGAAGATATAAAGGCATTGATGTCGTAATATTCCGATACGATATGCGATCGCAAAATAACAGAAGGGCTTGGTCTTTCGCTGTTTCCGATACCTCAAGAAAACGGTGATGCTGCTCCAGATCTAGTATGGCGAGCATTTTCATTTTAATGTTGACTATCGCGCAAGAACCGCTCAACTAACTGGGTTTAAACATGAACAGGGGGAAGACTATTATGACTACTAAGAAAGTGATTGCTGGCCTGCTCGCCAGCGCTATCTTTGCAACAAGCGCGAGCGCAACTGCCTTGATGCAGCCAAGATCTGACCATCTGGTGATCCCAACCCATATAACAGCGCCCGACGTGCAGATCACGAATGCTCAATGGGCAGATCCGATATTTAACCTAGCTGCGCGTGAATGCGTGGATTATTCATTTGAAGGAATTGATAGTCCACTCCAGTATCAATTTGGTTGGTTGGCGGCGTGGTTCAGCTGCATGGGTAAACAAATAAAAAAGTTGCGAAATTGATGATAATCAAAAGAAATAGGGTTGCTCACCCTAGGCGCGTGTATTGAAAAATGCACGCGTTTTCTGTCTCAACAGAAAAATATCATATAATGCTATAGTGTCTTCTCCTAGAGGTCATAGCGTTTAAGGATTTTGCTGACGGTTTGCCCATTATCGAGCGTGTAGTTCTCGATCCTCCCGTATTCAGCAAAGCCGCGGGATTGGTAGTAGATCAGGCCGCCCTCATTATCTGCGCGAATGTTGGCGTTGATCCATGTATAGCCCATCGCTTTGGCCGCCTGTCGCGTAGCCTCAAAGAGTTTCGAGCCGATCCCTAGCCCGGTTTGTCCAATCTGCACAAAGGTGGCGATGTCGCACGCCTCGGCTGGTAGGTTCGGATGCGGCGCGATCCATTGAAAGCCGACGACCTGCTCGGTTTCGTTCACCGCGACATGCCAGGCGGTGCGCCCGTCATTCTTGGCCATCCACTCGGCAAGGTCTTTGCCGCTGACCTGAGTGGTTATCGCGGTGGTCCCGCCGACCTTGATAATCGCGTTCAGCAGATCCGCCATCGAGGACGCGTCAAGCGAGATCGCCGGGCGAACGATGATCATGCGCAAGCCTCCATCAACTCCGCAAAGCGCGCGGTATAGGCCGACCGGGTTTGGATCGGCGGGCGCAGGACAATGTCCAGGTCCTGGCATATCTTAGGATCTGGCATACCAAAGAACTTTGTCGCCTCGGTCTCGGAAAAGCCAGCGATTTGCGTCGCCTCCATCCAAGCGCTGATCTTATCCGCCTTTTTGATCTGCTGTTTGACCTTCTGCGGCGCTTTTGCGGGCAAGCCAAACCGCAGGTGAATGGCGGCCTCTAGCCGCTCATCAAGGCTCCTGTAATTGGGGCCAATCGCGGCTTTGACGGGCGAGATCATATCGCCAATGACATATTCCGGCGCATCATGAAGCAGCGCCGCCAGCCGCCATTTTGCAGGCGCGCCAGGCGCAATGCGGCCAAACAGCGTTTCAACCAGCAGCGAATGTTCAGCGACGGAGTAGGCATACTCGCCCAGCGTTTGGCCGTTCCAGCGGGCAACGAAGGCCAGGCCATGGGCGATGTCCTCAATCTCGATATCCATCGGGGTTGGATCCAGCAGATCCAGCCGCCGCCCCGAGAGCATCCGTTGCCAAGCGCGGCGTTGACGGGCCATGCGTTTATCCTCTGTGCGTTCATGCTCTGTTTAGAGCGTGTTTTGTTAAATTGAATTCAAATGCGCTTCCTCTCGGCTTTGCCTCGAACGCGCATTTGAATACGCCATTTTTTGATTGACCCTAGACCAAAGCGATACGCGACGAAATGCGCTTGTCAGGAAGATTGAGCTAGGCCGCAAAAGCTGCTAGGCGGCGCGCAACCAATACTGGAGAAAGAGCAGATGGCCCAAGATTATATCGTCAAAGACATCGAACTGGCCGCCTATGGCCGCAAAGAGCTGGATATCGCCGAGACCGAAATGCCGGGCCTGATGTCCCTGCGCGCGGAATATGGCGACAGCAAACCGCTCAGTGGGGCGCGGATTGTTGGCTCGCTTCATATGACCATTCAGACAGCGGTGTTGATTGAAACGCTGGTTGCGCTGGGGGCGGATGTGCGCTGGGCCTCGTGCAACATTTTCTCGACCCAGGATCACGCAGCGGCGGCAATTGCGGCGGGCGGCACACCTGTGTTTGCCATCAAAGGTCAGACGCTGGAAGAGCATTGGGACTATCTGGACAAGTCCTTTTTGTTCGAAGACGGCCCGAACATGATTCTCGATGACGGCGGCGACGCAACGCTTTACGTGCTGCTGGGCGCGCGGGCCGAGGCGGGCGAAGATATCGTCCCCGTTCCGTCGTCGGAAG